>JBARVN010000108.1:0-25450 GCA_049646285.1 Albidovulum sp.
CGGGCCACAATGGCGGCACCGGCGCCAGCCCTGCGACCAGCATCAAATATGCGGGCCTGCCGTGGGAAATGGGCCTGACCGAGGCGCATCAGGTGCTGGCCATGAACAAGCTGCGCGACAGGATCACCTTGCGCACCGATGGCGGTTTGCGCACCGGGCGCGATATTGTCATCGCGGCGATGATGGGGGCCGAAGAATACGGTATCGGCACCGCAGCCCTGATCGCCATGGGCTGCATCATGGTGCGTCAGTGCCAGCCCAACACCTGCCCGGTGGGGGTTTGTACCCAGAATGAGGATCTGCGGAAAAAGTTCACCGGATCGGCCGACAAGGTTGTAAACCTGATCACCTTCTACGCACAAGAAGTGCGCGAGATCCTGAGCCAGATTGGCGCGCGCAGCCTTGATGAGGTGATCGGGCGCGCGGATCTGCTGAGCCAGGTCAGCCGGGGTTCGGCGCACCTTGACGACCTTGATCTTAACCCGCTGCTGATCACCGTCGATGGGGCCGAGCGGATCGTCTATGACCGCTCCAAGCCGCGCAACATGGTGCCTGATACGCTGGATGCCGAGATTATCCGCGATGGCGCGCGGTTCTTTGAGGAAGGCGAAAAGATGCAGCTTTCCTATGCAGTGCGCAACACCCACCGCACCATCGGCACGCGCGCATCCAGCCTGATCGTGAAGAATTTCGGGATGCGCAATGCCTTGCAGTACGACCATCTGACAGTGAAGCTGACCGGCTCCTGTGGCCAATCCTTGGGCGCTTTCGCAGCACCGGGGCTAAAGATCGAGGTGTCGGGCGATGCCAATGACTATGTTGGCAAGGGCCTTTCGGGGGGGATGATTGTTGTGCGTCCGCCAATGGTATCGCCGCTCGACGCGTCGAAAAATACCATCATCGGCAACACTGTGCTTTACGGCGCGACCGACGGCTATCTGTTTGCCGCAGGCCGGGCGGGGGAACGGTTTGGGGTGCGTAATTCCGGCGCGAAAGTGGTGATCGAGGGCTGCGGATCCAACGGTTGTGAATACATGACCGGTGGGGTTGCGGTGATCCTTGGATCTATCGGCGCCAATTTCGGCGCAGGCATGACCGGTGGCATGGCGTATGTATATGACCCTGACGGGATGGCCGAGGATCTGATGAACCTTGAAACGCTGGTCACCTGTGCGGTCACCCATCCCCATTGGGATTCCCAGCTGAAGGAGTTGGTTGCCCGCCATGCCGCAGAGACCGGCAGCCAGAAAGCCAAGGGTATTTTGCAATATTGGGCATCAGAGCGGGCAAACTTTATCCAGATTTGTCCGAAAGAGATGCTGGTGCATATCCCGCATCCCTTGAGCGTGGATGCGGAGGCTGTTCCGGCGGAATAATAACAGTATTGAAAGGTTTGGCCGGGCATTGCCCGGCCCGATTGCACGCGGAACTGTGATCAATCTTCAATATCGAACATAATTATGTCATATTGGCGAACTATTTTGACGGATGTTCCAACCGGGCCTCTGCTCCTTAGGCAGATTTGGAGTTGTCAGAATGTCGAGTGTTTAAACAAGCGGTGAGCCATGCCAGTATTCTCCGAACAATTCTATCAGATCGACCCGTTCGCCCCGCCTGGGCAAGGGACGTTGCTTCAGCAACAATTCCTTCAGGTCAGCAACGTTGCAGGCTCGGGTAGCATAAACAATCTGTCCAGCGCTGGGACGACTGCTGCCAACGGCGACCGGATCGACAACACAGACATCACGGCCATCTATCTTGACACGATCACAGTCACGATGAACGGGTCAACCATCAACATCTCCGGGGCGACCTTCTATCTCGCCGATGGGCGGCGGTTTTTCTCACCCACCGATGGGACGAACCTTGACCCGGCGATTTTTGAAGCAACGGTATCGACTGGCTCTGCCAACTCGTCAATAGCGATTACCAGTCTAGGGCCGCCTTGTTTTACTCTGGGAACCCTGATTGCCGTTCCCAATGGACAGATCGCCATCGAGACGCTGACACCAGGCGATCTGGTCGAAACCATGGATCACGGGCCGCAGGTTTTGCGTTGGATCGGGCGAAAATCCATCGCGGGCACGCGGGAATTCGCGCCCGTTCGGATTGAGGCCGGATCACTTGGCAATGACCGCACCTTGCTGGTGTCGCCGGAGCATCGCATGTTGATGAGCGGTTGGAAGGCCGAGCTGTTATTTGGTGAAGCCGAGATCTTGGTTGCGGCCAAACATCTGGTGGGACACCCCGGAGTATCGCGCACGCCGGTCGCCGAGATTGAGTATTTCCATCTGCTATTTGATCGCCACGAAATTGTGTTTGCCGAGGGCGCGCCAAGCGAAAGCTTCTATCCCAGCAGCATACTGCTTGAACAAGACCGCACGCTGCGCGATGAGATCGAAGCCATCTTCCCCGAGATGACCCGTGACCCTGCGCACAAATCCTGCCCGCTTGCGCGCCGTGCCGTGGCAGCCCATGAGGCGCGACTGCTGGCGGCGTGACGACATAGGCGGAAAAGATCGCCCTGAGACTTGACCAGACAGGTCGAGGCATGGCTAAGCTTCGCCTTAATGGCAACGAGCAGAAAACCAGCAGCAAAGCCGCGCAAATCAGCGGCCAAATCCCGCGCATCCCTGCGCAAGGGGTGGACCTTGCGCGACCTGTTGCGCTGGGTCCGGCGCATTGGCTTGGCAATCGTCGGCGCATTTTTGTTTCTGGTGGTTTTCTTTGCGATCGTACCGCCGGTGATGACGCCATATATGATCGCCGAAAGCTGGCGACAGGGCGGTGTGAAGCGAGACTGGGTGCGGATTGAGGATATGGCGCCCACCTTGGCCCGCTCGGTCGTGGCCGCAGAGGACGCGAATTATTGCCTGCATTGGGGGTTCGACATGTCCGCGATACGCGCGGCCCTGAACGAGGGGGCCGGGCGTGGTGCATCGACCCTCAGCCAGCAGGTGGTCAAGAACGTTTTCCTTTGGCAAGGGCGCAGTTGGCTGAGAAAAGCGTTGGAAGCGGTGATGACACCGGTGGTGGAGCTGGTCTGGACCAAGCGCCGCATCGTCGAAGTCTATCTGAACGTGGCCGAGACCGGCACCGGCATCTTTGGCTTTGAGGCGGCCTCGCAGGCCTATTTCGGCAAATCTGCCGCTGATCTCACCCAAAGAGAGGCGGCACTGCTTGCGTCGGCCTTGCCGGACCCCAAGGGGCGCAACCCCGCCAAGCCATCGGGTTTCTTGCGCAAACGGGCCGCACAGATCGCGGAAGGGGCGGCAACCATCCGCGCTGATGGCCGCGCCGACTGTTTCGAGGATTGAACGGACCGCTCACCGTCGCTATCAGAGGATAACGCCAAACCCCGAGAGTGCACCGATGACCCGCCTCTACCATGTCCCCCTTTCCCCCTATTGTCGCAAGGTCCGCCTGACTCTGGCTGAAAAGAAGATTGAGGTTGAGCTGGTCGAAGAACGCTATTGGGAGCAGGAGGCGGATTTTTTGCGCCGCAACCCAGCAGGCAAAGTACCGGTGCTGCGCTATGACGGCCGTGTCATGTCGGAAAGCCAGGCAATTTGCGAATATCTTGACGAAGCAATCTCTGAGCCACGCCTGATGCCCAAGGATCCCGACGGCAGATATGAGGTGAGACGGATTTGTGCGTGGTTCGACGACAAATTTCATGCCGAGGTCACGTCAAAGCTGCTATATGAGCGTGTGAACAAGAAGATCATGGGTCAGGGATATCCGGAAAGTAAAAATGTGAAGTCCGGCGCAACCCGGATCAAATACCACCTTGATTACCTGAGCTGGCTTCTGGATCAGCGCCGTTGGCTGGCGGGCAATGAAATGACACTGGCCGATTTTGCCGCCGCGGCACATCTTTCATCATTGGATTATATCTCGGACGTCGACTGGAACCGCAGTCAGAATGTCAAGGATTGGTACGCCAAGATCAAATCGCGCCCGTCGTTCCGGTCTTTGCTGGCCGATCAGGTGCCGGGCTTTCCACCGCCTGCGCATTACGCCGATCTGGATTTCTGAGCTGAGAGGCCGGGGGCGCTGCCCCCGGACCCCCGAGGTACTTATCAACAGAAGAAGGAGGCCCGGTGTGGGTATTGCCGGCCTGAATGCGCGGATCGTGGCCAAGGCGCTGGAAGAAGGCTTTTCAGCGGTCGGGTTTTGCGCACCGGATGCGATCCCGGATGCGGCCGGGCGGCTGGAGGCCTTTGTCGCGGCGGGTCATCACGGTCAGATGGGCTGGATGGCGGAGCGCATGGGATGGCGCGGTGATCCCGCAGCCCTTTGGCCTGAGGCGAAGACCGTGATCATGCTGGCCGAGGTCTATACGCCCGAAGAGGATCCGCTGGCGGTATTGGACGCGCGCAACCGCGCCGCGGTGTCGGTTTATGCCCAAGGCCGCGACTATCATGATCTGGTGAAAAAGCGGCTGAAACGGTTGGGGCGCTGGTTGATGGCCGAGGCTGAAAAAGGCTCTGTTCCGGCCGAAATCAAAGTTTTTGTCGACACGGCGCCGGTGATGGAGAAACCGTTGGCCGCAGCCGCCGGGCTTGGCTGGCAGGGCAAGCACACCAATCTGGTCAGCCGGGATCTGGGCAGTTGGTTTTTTCTGGGTGCGATATTCACGACGCTGGATCTTCCCAAGGACGCGGCAGAGCAAGATCACTGCGGATCTTGCCGGGCCTGTCTGGATATCTGCCCGACCGCAGCCTTTCCCGCGCCCTATCAGCTGGATGCGCGACGCTGCATTTCTTACCTGACAATTGAACACAAGGGCCCCGTGGATCCGGAATTGCGCGCCTTGATGGGCAACCGCATTTATGGCTGCGATGACTGTCTGGCCGTTTGCCCGTGGAACAAGTTCGCAGTGGCCGCGCGCGACTTGGGCTATCAGCCCCGCGTCGGCGCGCCGGAACTGGCCGAATTGGCCGGGCTGGATGACGCGGCGTTCAGGACGCGGTTCTCCGGCTCTCCTATCAAGCGCATCGGGCGGGACCGGTTTGTGCGTAACGTGCTTTATGCGATCGGAAATTCCGGCAACCCCGCACTGATCCCGGCTGCCAGGCACCTGACGAATGACCCTGATCCGACGGTCGCTGAGGCCGCGCATTGGGCACAGAGCCGTCTGGCAAGATGATGCCGGATTTACCCTGTCGCATCGAAAGCGCTGGTCAGGCACGCAGAATCGTTGCATCCTAAGCGTGTAGAGACACAGTTAAGGGAGGATATCATGAGCCGGCATATCACCGACCGTTCGACATCACCTGAATCGGGTCGTCTGAAGCATTTTCTGGACGTTGAGCGCCGCCAGGGCGCTGCGGGCAGTCATCCGGCCGCGAAAACAGTGCATGCGCGCAGCCTACCGCGCAAGACAACAGCGCGCATACGGGCGTTCATGCGGATTGAGCGCGGACAGACGGCCTGAGGCGTCAATTATAGCGCGGCGCCGACCAACAGCAGCGTGAGCACAATCCCTGCCCAATTGTCATTGGCAGATGAGGCGGTGTCTTCTACGATTACGTCCGGTTCCATCACGGCATCATTCATGCCGCCGCTGAGTGCAGGCGTCGCAAAGGCGCCAAGCGCCAAAATCAAAGCTGCAGTTTTCATTCCGTTCTCTCCCCCAAGAGTTGGTTTCAACGGTGGGATCGTGGGCGGCGCGGTGGCATCTGTCAAGCATTTGACCCCGGCAGATCACAATTTGTCAGGCGCGCTTGGTTACCACCGAAGCGACGCCAAGCACGTCCAGCACCTTTGCTTCGATCTGGGGAGCGTTCATGCCCGCAACGGCGTACATGTCTTCGGGGCTGGACTGATCAATGAAGATATCGGGCAGCACCATTGACCGGAACCTGTAACCCCGGTCAAAGACGCCTTCATCGGCCAGCAGCTGGGCGACATGGCTGCCAAAGCCGCCGATGGCACCCTCTTCAACCGTGATCAGCGCCTCATGCCCGGCCACGAGTTGCAAGATCAGGTCACGGTCAAGCGGTTTGGCAAAGCGGGCATCAGCAACGGTTGGCGTGATGCCGCGTGCACTGAGCATTTCGCGGGCTTTCAGCACTTCTGACAGGCGGGTGCCGAACGACAGTATTGCCACACGGCCCCCTTCGGCGATGATACGACCCTTACCAATTTCCAGCGGTTGGCCGCGTTCAGGCAGATCCACCCCCACGCCTTCGCCGCGCGGAAAGCGGAACGCCGAGGGGCGATCATCGATCGCGGCGGCTGTGGCCACCATATGCACAAGCTCAGCCTCATCCGCTGCGGCCATGACAACCATGCCCGGAAGGTTCGCCAAAAAGGCCACGTCAAAAGCCCCGGCATGGGTGGCACCGTCCGCCCCAACAAGCCCGGCCCGGTCGATGGCAAAGCGAACGGGCAACCGCTGAATGGCCACGTCATGCACGACCTGGTCATAACCGCGCTGCAAGAAGGTCGAATAAAGTGCACAGAAGGGTTTCATGCCTCCGGCTGCAAGCCCCGCCGAGAAGGTGACGGCATGTTGTTCAGCAATTCCCACATCGAAGCAGCGTTTCGGGAAGCGTTCGGCAAAGAGGTTCAGTCCTGTCCCGTCCGGCATGGCGGCGGTGATGGCGACGATCTTGTCGTCGGCCTCGGCTTGGCGGATCAGGCTTTGGGCAAACACCTTGGTGTATGACGGCGCATTGGAGGGCGCTTTTTTCTGTTCGCCCGTAACCACGTCAAACTTCGCCGTTGCATGGCCCTTGTCTGCAGCAGCTTCGGCAGGGGCATAGCCCTTGCCCTTTTGGGTCAGCACATGGACCAGAATTGGCCCGGTGGCCCGGTCATGCACGGTGCGCAGCACGCTAAGCAGCTGTTCCATATCGTGCCCGTCAAGGGGGCCGACATAGGAAAAGCCAAGCTCCTCGAACAAGGTGCCGCCGACCGTCATGCCCTTGAGCATTTCCTTGGCCCGCCGCGCACCTTCCTGAAAGGGCTCGGGCAGCAGGCTGACAGCGCCTTTGGCAGCAGCCTTCAGTTCCTGAAAGGGGGCGCCTGCATACATCCGCGACAGATAGGCAGACATAGCGCCCACCGGCGGGGCGATGGACATTTCATTGTCATTCAGCACGACAAAGAGCCGCTTTTTCAAGTGGCCCGCGTTGTTCAACGCCTCATAGGCCATGCCCGCAGACATGGCGCCATCGCCGATCACGGCAATCGCATCGCCGACATCGCCGCCCAGATCGCGGGCAGCCGCAAAGCCCAGCGCGGAAGAGATAGACGTGGAGCTGTGCGCGGCACCAAACGGGTCATAAGGGCTTTCAGCGCGTTTGGTGAAGCCGCTCAACCCATCTTTCATCCGCAAGGTCCGGATCCGGTCACGCCGGCCCGTCAGGATCTTGTGTGGGTAGCATTGATGGCCGACATCCCAGATGATCTTGTCGCGTGGGGCGTCGAAGACAGCGTGAAGGGCCACGGTCAATTCAACCACACCAAGGCCCGCGCCAAGATGTCCGCCGGTCACTGACACAGCGCTGATGGTTTCAGCACGCAGTTCATCTGCAAGCCGGCGCAATTCATGATCCGACAACGCCTTCAGATCGGCGGGGACGCGCACACGGTCAAGAACCGGAGTATTGGGTCTGTCAGTCATCGCAGGCCCTTTTCTGCCTTACATGTCCCGCGCAATAACGAACTGCGCGGCCTCTCTCAAGGTATCCGCTGCCCCACCATAGGGTAAAAGTGCGGCCTCGGCCTGTTCAATAAGGTCGCGGGCACGCGTTTTCGCGCCGTCAAGACCAAGCAGAGATACGAATGTGGCCTTGCCTGCATCGGCATCCTTACCCAGACGTTTGCCCGCCTTGGCCTGATCACCTTGCACATCCAATATGTCATCTGCGATCTGAAACGCGAGACCGAAGGCGTTGGCATAGGCCGTCAGCGGGCCGGTATCGGCCCCGGCAAGGATTGCGCCGGATGTCGCGGAAAAGCGAAACAGCGCGCCGGTCTTGCCCGCCTGAAGATTGGTGATTTCCGCCAAGGTCAGCGGCGTTTTGGTGGTTTCAGCCGCAATGTCCAGCGCCTGCCCAAGAACCATACCTTGCCCCCCGGAGGCCACGGCAAGTGCGTGCACCAAGGCGATGCGCCGCTCGGCAGGTCCCAAAGTGGGATCGCAGCAAAGTTCAAACGCAAGGGTTTGCAACGCGTCACCGGCAAGGATCGCTGTCGCCTCATCCCACTTTACATGGGCCGTCGGTTGCCCACGCCGAAGATCGTCATCATCCATCGCAGGCAGGTCATCATGAACAAGACTATAGGCATGCAAAGCCTCAACGGCCGCAGCAGCGGGCATTGCCCGGGCGGCATCAATTCCGTGAAGGGTCGCAGATTCCAGCACCAGAAACGCCCTGAGCCGCTTGCCGCCTTGCACCGCGTAGCGCATCGCATGGATAACCGGGACATCTTCGCGCCCGGCCAAAGCGGCAACAAGGGCCGCATGAACGCCGGTTTGCGCCGTTTTCAGTCGGTCTGGAAACACTTAAAGCCCTTCGACCGGTGTAGTGCCCATCGGCTGTCCATCCGGACCCAGCGTTATCTTGGCCACTTTTTCCTCGGCCTCTTTCAGCTTTGTCTCGCAATGCGCCTTCAGTGCGGCGCCGCGTTCGTAAAGGGCGATGGATTTTTCCAGTGCTACGTTGCCGGATTCAAGATCGCGCACAACGTCCTCCAATGCTTTCATCGCATCTTCGAAGCTCATTTCAGAAATGTCGCTCATTCGCCCCGCTCCATCAGCACATTCACATGCGCCGCGACCGAGGCCCCCAACGCAGGCAGATCATAGCCGCCCTCAAGACAGGAAACCACCCGGCCTTTGCAGCAATTGTCCGCCAGATCGCAAATCGCATGGGTGATCCATGCGAAATCAGCCTCGGTCCAGTTCAGGCCGCCCAATGGGTCGGCGCGGTGTGCGTCGAATCCTGCGGATATCAGAATAAGGTCGGGATTGAACGTTTCGACTTTGGTCAATGCATCTTGCCATACCGCGCGCATCTCGGCCCCGCCCGAACCCGGATCGAGCGGCAGGTTCACGATTTGCCCATGAGCGCCACGCTCATCTGTACGACCGGAACCGGGATAAAGAGGCATCTGGTGAGAGGATACAAACATGGCGCGGTCTTCGTCCCATAGCAGGTCTTGGGTGCCATTGCCGTGATGCACGTCGAAATCCAGCACCGCTACGCGGGCCAAATGGTGGTGATCAAGAGCATATTTCGCAGCAATAGACACGGTACCAAAGAGGCAAAAGCCCATCGCGCGGTCCCGTTCGGCATGATGTCCGGGCGGGCGCATGGCCACAAAGCCATTGGCAACGTCGCCTGCCAGAACCGCATCAATCGCAGCTTCAGCGCCGCCGATGGCCCGCAATGCGGCCTCTAACGACCCGGGCGCCATGAACGTGTCAGGGTCCAGTTGTGCCTTGCCCGATTGCGGCGCTGCGGCACGCACCGCGTCAAGATGGGCGGCCGTGTGACAACGCAACACCTCGGCTTTATCCGCCAGCGGGGCCGTGCGCCGATCAAGGGCATCAAAAGCCGTGTCCCGCAATGCCGCGTAGATGGCTTGCAGCCGATCAACCTGCTCAGGATGGCCTGCGGGAGTGATGTGGGCCAGACCGGCCTCATGGGTCACAAAAAGGGTGCTCATACCTCTGCTTTCATCTTGGGAAGCCTATCTTGGCCGAGAGGCATCAAGACCATCCGTCTATTCCGGCGCCAGCATATATCCCGCACCGCGTACCGTTTGCAGATAGCGTGGTTGCTTTGGATCAGCCTCAAACTTGCGGCGCAGTCGGGTAATCTGCACATCGACGGCACGTTCTTGTGCGTGGCCAATTTCACCCCGCCCGGTGCCACGCCCCATATCTTCAACCAACTGGGTGCGGCTGACCGGTTCGCCTGGACGCGCCGCAAAAATGCGCATCAAGGCCGCCTCGGTCGCAGTCAAACGAACAAGACTGTCGCCTTGCCACATTTCCCCCCGGTCAACGTCGTAGCGCACTGGCCCGAGATGCAGCACCTTGGGTGCGACCACCACCGGCTCGGCGGGCGTCCGGCGCAAGATTGCGTTGATCCGCAATAACAGCTCCTTGGGTTCAAACGGCTTGGACAGATAATCATCAGCCCCTGCCTCAAGCCCTGAGATGCGATCTGCGGTGTCACCGCGCGCCGTCAGCAACAAGATCGGCGTTTTCATCCGCGCCCGCAGATCGCGGGTCAGACTGATCCCGTCTTCGCCCGGCATCATCACATCCATCACGATCAGATCAAATTCCAACCCGTCCAAAAGCCGCCTTGCATGGGCCGCATCGCGCGCAGCCGAAACCCAAAAGCCGTTTCGCACCAGAAACTTTTGCAACAAGGATCTGATCCGCTCGTCGTCATCGACGATCATCAGATGCACATCAGGCTGTGTGGTCATTGTGCCCCATCCCGCAGCGCTTGGTAGGAGCGGCGCAAATCCGGATCCATCATTGCCTCCAACACCTCGCGAAAGCCCGAAACCGCCGCTGGTCCAGCCGTGCGGTATGCCGCACGCATACGGGCGCGCTGCGCATCAGATAGATCCCGTTCCAACGCCCCCCCCTTTTCGGTTAAAAACAGATTGCGCTCGCGCTTGTCGGTGCGCCCCACGCGCGCTTCGACAAGACCATCCTCAACCAGTGTACGCAAGACCCGGTTCAGCGATTGTTTTGTCACACCAAGGGTCATTAGCAGCGTGTTGACCGTCAGCCCCGGCTGGCGGTTGATAAAATGGATCGCCCGGTGGTGGGCGCGGCCATATTCGTAATTCTCCAATATCCTGTCCGGATCGGACGTAAATGCGCGATATGCAAAGAACATCGCCTCAATGCCCTTCCTGAGCTGTTCATCCGTCAGGAACAGTAAATTTTCGCCCCCGTGCGTTCCCGCATTGCCTGCTACCATCACACCCATCCCACTTTATTTAGCGACTGTGATTTTATGTCAGTGATGTTGACTTTCCAAGACTCAACTGCTAGCGATTGCCAGATTTCGCGTAATATTATGTCCGAAACGGACCAAATTTACGCAACTTTCGCAAAATGACGTGCCCAAGGAGGATAGTATGGCTGGCTCTTATGACGATCGCGACGGCAAAATTTGGTTGGATGGCGCGCTGGTAGAGTGGCGTGAGGCGAAGGTTCACGTGTTGACCCACGCTTTGCATTATGCGTCGTCTGTCTTTGAGGGCGAGCGGTGTTACAACGGCAAAATCTTCAAAAGTCGCGAACACTCGGCGCGTCTTCTGCGCTCGGGCGAGCTGTTGGACATGCCAATCCCGTATACCGTCGACCAAATCGAGGAAGCGAAAGAGGCGGTGTTGAAGGCAAATGGCTGGACCGACGCCTATGTGCGCGTGTTCGCCTGGCGCGGTTCGGGTGAAGATATGGGCGTTGCGGCCAAGCGCAACCCGGTTCGCATGTGCGTGGCTGCCTGGGAATGGGGCAACTACTACGGCGACGCCAAGATGAAGGGCGCCAAGCTGGATATTGCGAAGTGGCGTCGCCCGGATCCGGCAACGATCCCGTCTGAAGCAAAAGCTGCGGGCCTATACATGATCTGCACCATGTCCAAACATGCGGCCGAAGCGAAGGGTTGTTCGGATGCCATGATGCTGGATTACCGCGGCTATGTGGCCGAGGCGACGGGCGCCAATATGTTCTTTGTCAAAGACGGCGAAGTGCATACCCCCAAGGCCGATTGCTTCTTGAATGGTCTGACCCGTCAGACAGTGATCCAGATGCTCAAGGACATGCAGATCAAGGTACATGAGCGCCATATCATGCCTGAAGAGCTGGACAGCTTTGAGCAGTGCTGGCTGACAGGCACGGCCGCCGAGGTGACACCGGTTGGTCAGATCGGCGATCATATGTTCGAGGTGGGCGACCTGGCGCGCCGCGTCGCCTTGGAATACGAAAAACTCGTGCGGGCCTGATCGTCAACAACGCGGGCATCCCGCTGACATTTGATGCGGCTCACCGGACAATCCCGGTTGAGCCGCAGTTAATCTTTGCACAGCGATTATCAGAGCAGTATCAAGCCAACGAATAGTGAAGAATTGGAAAATTCAGACATGCGCACTCTTGTTGGATTTCCCCGCCAATGGCCGGCCGGGACGGTGCCTTTTCGCAATGCCCTCATCTTGTTTTGGGCGATAGATCTTTCGTTGCTGGCGGCCTATGTCGGCGGCCGGGTCTTGGTGTTCCTCGGCCAGATCGACGCGGTCCCCGATATGCTTGGCATTGCCAAGGAATACTCGCTTCCCGAAGGCTTTAACTATCTCAAATGGGCGCTGTGCCTGACCTGTATGCTGGTGATATTCTTCAAAAGCCGGGTGGCCCTGTTCGCTTGTCTTGCTGTCTTATTTGCGATGATCCTGGCCGATGACTCGCTGCTTATTCATGAAAATTACGGTCTGGTAATCTCGGACGCCCTAGGGTTTGAACCGATGGCAAACCTCACTGCCAAACAACTCGGCGAGTTGGCCGTATTTGGCATCATGGGCACCATCGCAATGATCCTGATATTCATTGGATACTGGCAGTCACCACGCGAATTCTGGCCCTTCGCGCACCGCTATTTGCTGGTGATTTTCGCTCTGGCAATTGTCGGCGTGGCGCTTGACGCTGTTCACGCTATTTTTTGGGATCTGCTGACCAGCGGGCGCTTTCGAAACATCGTGACCTTGGTGATGAACGTGCTTGAAGACGGAGGCGAAATGATCTTTGCCTCACTCGGGTTTGCCTATTCTTGGGGCGCGTTGAAGGCTATCGGGGCGAAGGGTTCACTCCGCACCTGACAAAAGCGCCCTTAACCCAGCGTGGTAGTCCGGATAGGCTAGCTGCACCCCAAGGTCGTGCTTGATACGGTCGTTTCGGACGCGTTTGGATTCTGCATAGAAGCTGCGGGCCAGCGGGGTCATGTCAGCCTGATCGAAGGGAACCTCGGGTGGCAGTGGCAGACCCAAAAGCCGGGCGGCCTCGGAGAGGACATCTTCGGGCGGAGAAGGATCATCGTCGGACACATTGTAGATGGCACCCGGCGCGGGGGCGGCGATAGAGGCGGCCAGCACCGTGGCAATATCATCGACATGGATGCGGCTGAAATACTGGTTTTCCCGGATGATCCGGCGCGCCGTCCCGTTTTTCACCTTCTCAAACGGGCCGCGGCGCGGCCCGTAGATACCGGCAAGCCTAAAAATATGTGTGGGCAGGCCCGCCTCAGACGCCAGAGCCTGCCACTGGCGCTCGGCCAGAACCCGGATACGTCCGCGATTTGTGGTAGGGGTCAGGGGGGTGCCTTCGTCAACCCAGCCGCCCTGATGGTCGCCGTAAACCCCGGTGGTTGAAAGGTACCCGACCCATTTGAGATGCGGCGCGGCCGCGGCAATTTCGGCCGCATGGGCGGCCAGCACCGGGTCACCGTCATCGCCGGGCGCGATAGAGGTCAGGATATGGGTGGCGCGGTCAAGCGCTGATCCCAGATCAGCACCGGGCCAGATCAGCGCCTCGATCCCTTCGCCGCGGAGCCGGTCGGCTTTTTCAGCCCGGCGCGTGGTGCCGATGATCTTCCACCCCTTCAGGCGCCGGCACAGGGCGGCGGCAGAATAGCCGTGTCCGAGGGAAAGAAGCGTTCCGGTCATAGTCAGACTATCAGGGTTGATCTAAGCAGGTTCAAGTGTGCTCATGCCGCAGCCTCAACGGTGCCTGCGGTCAGCATTATTTGCTTTTTGGCGTGCCAACGTTTTCGGCAAAGGCCACGTCAAAGGCCGCCTTTTGGGTGGCATCCGCATCGGTCTGATATTGGGCGCGCCACTGATCAAAGGGCATGCCGTAATAAACCTCGCGCGCGGCATCTTTCGACATGTCTAAACCGCGCTCATTCGCGGCTTCCTGGTACCAGCGCGCCAAACAGTTTCGACAAAACCCGGCAAGGTTCATCAGGTCGATATTCTGCACATCGGTACGCTTGTCCATCAGATGTTCGCGCAGCGTTCTGAAAGCGGCGGCTTCGATCTCGATCCGGGTCTGGTCGTCCATTGCGGTCCTCCTGTGTGGCTAAAGATCGGTGGCGGCAAGCACAGATTCAAGGATCGGTGCCAAAAGGTCCGCCCAGGCAATCTGCCCATCCTCGGCCGTGATCAGATCGCTGCGGATCTCGATCAATACGTTGGGGCGGCCGGTTGCCAGTGCGTGGCGGTCGATGGCATCACCGTCCAGATGCCCGAGATAGGGTTCATTGTCACCCGTCACCAGACCTTCGGCCTGAAGCCGCGCGATCAGTGGTTTGGCCAGCCGGTCATCGCGGTGCGAATAGAGCACACCAATCTGCCAAGGGCGGGGCGACCGCCCGTTCAGGCGCGGGGTAAAGCTGTGAACGGCGCAGATCACGGTGTCGTCGCGCCGGGCCGCTAATGCGCCATAGGCCGCGTGGTAGGGACGGTGAAACGCATCAAGCCGCCGCTCGGTCTCGGCTGCATCAACCAAGCGGTTGGCCGGGATGATCGTGCCGTCATATAGCTTCATCACCAGCGTCGGATCATCTTCGCCGCGGTTCGGGTCGATGACGAGGCGGGAAAAATCCGACAAGATTGCCGGCGCGTTCAGACGCTTGGCCAGATGCCGCGTGACGCCGGCGGCCCCCACGTCATAGGCGATGTGGCGGGCCATGTCCGCATCCGCGACACCCAATCCGGCGGGCAGACACACGGGCACACGATTGGTCGCATGATCGCAGGTGACCAGCCAGCGCGAAGGCCGATCGTTGCCAAGGATAAGATAGGGTGGAACTGTCATAAGAATTTCATCGTTTCGGGGTGAAAAAACCATTAGACGAGGGCGGGCCAAAGCGCCAGTTGCCCATGGGGGTAATATGCGGCATAGAACAAAGCAATCAGTTGATAGCGCAAACAATGCAGGGAGAGCACACCATGAGACGGCTTCGCAATGTAAAGATCGTCGCCACGCTCGGCCCGGCCTCATCGGATTATGCTATGATCCGGGCGCTGTTTGAGGCGGGCGCAGATGTGTTCCGTCTGAACATGAGCCATGGCACCCATGCCGAACAGGCTGCACGCCACGCAATCATCCGAAAAATCGAGAAAGACACAGGCCGCCCCATAGCCATCCTTGCTGATCTTCAGGGACCGAAGCTGCGCACAGGCGTCTTTGCCAATGGCTCCGAAGAGCTGGTCGAGGGCGCTGATTTTCGTTTCGATCTGGACCCCGCTGAGGGCGACATTGCCCGCGTCTGCCTGCCCCACCCGGAAATTTTCGCAGCACTTGAGCCGGGTGCATCGCTTTTGGTCAATGACGGCAAGATCAGATTGCACGTTGAAACCTGCGGCGCAGACTATGCGAATTGCAAGGTCACCATCGGTGGGACGATCTCAAACCGCAAAGGCGTGAACGTGCCTGACGTCGTGCTGCCACTGGCCGCCTTGTCTGAGAAGGATCGCGCGGACCTGGAGTTCGCGTGTGAATTGGGGGTCGACTGGCTGGCGCTGTCATTCGTTCAGCGGCCCGAAGACGTGACCGAGGCCCGGGGCCTGGCCAAGGGACGTGCAGCAATCTTGTCAAAGATCGAAAAGCCCGCCGCGGTTAAGGCCTATGCTGAAATCCTGGCCGTATCGGACGGGATTATGGTTGCGCGCGGCGATCTTGGTGTTGAGCTTCCGGTCCATTCTGTCCCGCCCATTCAAAAACAATTGGTACGCGGTGCGCGCGCAGCGGCAAAACCAGTGATCGTGGCCACGCAAATGCTGGAAAGCATGATCGAAAGCCCGATGCCAACACGCGCCGAAGTGTCTGACGTAGCGACCGCTATCTATGAAGGCGCTGACGCCATCATGTTGTCGGCGGAATCTGCAGCGGGCGCCTATCCTGTAGAGGCCGTGACAACGATGGACAACGTGGCGAAGTCAGTGGAAAGTGATCCGACCTACAGACAAGTCATCGAGGCATCGCGCAAAGTCAGCCGCACCACGGTCGCGGACGGCATCGTCGCGGCGGCACGCGAAATTGCTGAAGCCACGGACATCCATGCAATCTGCTGCTTCAGCCAATCGGGCACCACGGCAAGCCTTGTCGCGCGGGAACGCCCATCAGTCCCGATTATTGCACTGACACCTATCAAGTCGACGTCGCGACGGCTGTGCCTGACATGGGGCGTGCACTGTGTTCTGACGGAGGAAGTTGACCGGTTTAAAATGGCAGTGGTTCTGGCTGCACGTGCCGCGCGGGCCTACGGCTTTGCAACCGAGGAAGACCAGATCGTCGTAACTGCCGGCGTTCCTTTCAACGTACGGGGTACCACCAATATCCTGAGGGTTGCACCTTGTGACGAGCGGTTGATTTTCCGAACAGATCCTGAATAATCACCGTTCCGCCATTGGCCGGAGCAGACTGTTGAGCCCAGATCTAATGCTTGTAATAGGCCTTTTGCTGGTGATCTTGTCGATACCAGCGCTTATTTCTGCATTCTCGTCGGATAATTCTTTGCGCGGTGCCACCGCATTGGCGACAGTGGGTGCGGGATTGATGCTGTTGGCAGAACTTAGTAACCCCGATGGGTATCAGCCCAGTGACATCCCATTTGTCATATTGTCAGTGATCGCCACGATCATTGGCTGATCAACTTCGATTTTGGCAATGTGTGTATCACGCCCTTTGCCCCGTCAACCGCGACGAAGCACGCACCATGGTTGCTTGCCAACGGCGGATTGTCACTCTATCCAATGGCTGACTTCCAGCCTTGGTGCGGTCTGACAAAAACCGCGCCCGTCTAATTTATGTGGCCCCGTAGCTCAGGGGATAGAGCGACCGCCTCCTAAGCGGTAGGTCATAGGTTCGAATCCTATCGGGGCCGCCACTGACAGCCAACTGATTTTAAATAGATTTATACCTCCTCGCCTCTCACAACGACAAAGAGGGGGTATTCAGGTTTCGCCGCGCGTGGGGTTGACCCGGAATACGCTTGCCCCGATACGAAACGCACCTATCCCCTCCCTAGCGCGGACCATGCCTGTGACCGATGCTGCAGCAGAAATGCTACTCTTTTTCAGCGGCTTTCTTTCGGCAACTTTGCTGCCCGGATCATCCGAAACAGTGTTGGTGGGCTTGCTTGCCAGTGGCAAAAGCGACGCTCTCACGCTGGTTCTTGTCGCGACGGTCGGCAATACGTTGGGAGCGGTCACCAATTGGTGTCTCGGGCGGTTCTTTGAACGGTTTCATGAGCGCAAATGGTACCCGATCTCTGCTGCAACCCTTGCCAAAACACGGGCGTGGTTTAACCGCTACGGTGTTTGGACACTGCTATTTTCCTGGATTCCGGTGATTGGCGACCCGCTGACACTGGTCGCAGGCATATTGCGGATCGGGTTCTGGCGGTTTCTGGCACTTGTAGCCACCGGAAAGGCACTGCGTTACGGATTTGTCGTATTGGCGTGGAACGCATGGCCGGGTGCGTAACGCCTGATCAGCCGCAACCCATTTCATTCTGCCCCGCCCTTGGTGTAGCGCGGCGGTCGGTTCGCCATGGCCGCCATTACCGTCTCGATCTGATGGGCGCCGCCAATAATCCCGGCTTGCAGCTGCGCTTCAAGAGCCAGACCTTCGCCGGGCGGCAGGGTCCAGCCCTTGTCCACCAGCACTTTGGCGGCGGCCAGTGCATCGGGGGATCGTGCCACCAACTCTGCGGCCATTTCCCGTGCGGCAGCCACGGGTTCGGCGACCACGCGGGTTACCAAGCCAAGCGCTGCGGCCTCATCTGCGGTCACTACCCGGCCCGTCATAATCAACTCCTTGGCATGATCGGCACGCATCAAACGCGGCAGCGATTGGCTGATACCTATATCCGGGATCAGCCCCCATTTTGCCTCTCGGATCGACAGTCTCGCATCGGGGGCCGCAAGCCGGAAATCGGCGGCCAGTGCAAGTTGCATGCCCGCCCCGTAGGCCACCCCCTCGATCGCGGCAATCACCGGCACAGGCAGGTCTTGCCATGCCGTGCAAGGTGTTTGAAACCGGTTTGCAGCCTGCCCTTTCGGAGGATTTAGGATCTGGGTTTTAATCGCCTTCAGATCCCCCGCAAAACTCTGAAGCATCGCCAGATCAAGGCCTGACGAAAAGCACCCGCCAGCCCCGCGCAAGATCACCGCTCGCAGCGATGGCGCGTTCGCCAACTGCGCAGCCGCCTGCGTCAGTGCGTCAAAAACCTCCATCGTCCAGGCATTTTTCTTCTCAGGGCGGTTCAGACAGACATCGGCGATACCATCCGCGCCCAATGTCACGATTACAGTGTCGTTCATCCCAACCTCCCTGACTTGATGCCATCCTATCATCGGGGCGCAGCACTTGCTTGGAAAGCCCCGTGTTGGATTTTGACGCAAGGTTCAAGCCTCCTGACAGAACCCTGTCAGGAGGGCTGTGAGATACCGACATTGGAAACACACGAAAAGGAGCGTTCCAATGCCAAACCAAAACCCCGTCGTCTGGACTGAAATCCCAGTCTCCGATATGCAAAAGGCGGTGGATTTCTATAACACCGTCTTTGACCTTCAGACCGCCATCGACACCAGCGGCCCCAATCCGATGGCCGTCCTTGGTGCCAGCATGGACACTGCGGGCGGGCATCTTTATCCGGGCAAACCGGCCACCGGTAATGGCCCGACGATCCATATCGCGGTAAAGGATTTGCTGGAAGATGCAGCCATCCGCTGCCGCAAGGCCGGTGGCACCGTGATCGGCGAGGTCATCACGATCCCGCCGGGGCGCTTCGTTTATGCGACCGATCCTGATGGCAACTCCATCGGGTTGTTTGAACCAAAGGGGTAACACATGCGCCGCGCCGACCGCCTCTTTCAGATCGTTCAATATCTTAGGGGCGGTCGGCTGTTGACAGCCCGCATTCTGGCCGAACGGCTTGAGGTCAGCGACCGCACAATCTACCGTGATATCGCTGACCTTATAGGCTCCGGCGTGCCGATCGATGGGGAAGCCGGGATCGGCTATCTGATGCGGTCGGGCTATGACGTGCCGCCCTTGATGTTCACCAATGCCGAAATCACGGCCTTGGTGGCCGGTGCGCGCATGGTGCGCAGCTTTGGCGGGGCGGCAATGGCGCTTGCCGCCGAAGAAGCCCTGGCCAAGATTGAAGCGGTTCTGCCCGCAGACAGGCAAGACCGGCCCGATAAAGTCACCATCCATGCCCATGATGCAGGGGCCCTTTCGGACCGCGACCGGGCTATGGTCGACCGGCTGGATCAGGCCACCGACGCGCGACAAAAACTGGCACTTGATTACCGCGATGCCGCAGGTGCCCTGACCCGGCGCATTGTGCGCCCGCTTGGGCTATGGTTCTGGGGCAAAGTCTGGACCCTGATCGGCTGGTGCGAGCTGCGGCAAGATTTTCGTATGTTCCGCATCGACCGGATCGAGACAGTCGAAGATGCAGGCCCTTACCGCATCGAGCGCGACAAGACACTTGCGACATTCTTCCAAGCTGAAGTCGCGCACAGGCGGCAGTAACCGATCACGCGCGGAAGCGTGTGTCGTTGCAAGGGCCAGACCAACCCCAGAACGCGGGCCGTTCATGGAACAAGGCCGAGGGTTAAAAACAATCCATAGTTGAATTGCTTCTTCCTGTAAAAGCCGAACCCGTTCTGGTTTGCCCACAGCCTTCCGCGTGAGCGTGAAGGGATTGATGCTTTGACCCGCCGCATGGTCTGCGACGGATCAGAGCTGTGCACCTTGCAGTCCAAAAGGCTCGGGTGCGCCCGTCTGCCTGCGATGAAACGCGTATTGATCATGCGTACCCTAGGAGGCAAAACCAAGGCGACTCACGACGCATTCCAACTTAGTCAGACCTGCCCAAAATTCGACACAATGCCCGTTTCATTAACTGATTCGAATCAGGGCAACTGCCGCGCTTTGGAACTGGAACCGCATTTCAGGACGCTCTGAGCACGTTGATGCTCACACAGACATTCAAGATGCCTTCGCAGTCGATCGTCGGCCCAGCCTCTCGGATATCAACACGCATGCGCTTTGCCGCTGACACCATAGATTGTGGAATAATACCAATTATCGTATGCGCATTCAGCTCTCTTGCCTCTTGGATCATCTGCTGAACCAGGCGCAAATGAACGCGGCAGCGCTGATTTCCCGGTACATGCTGGCTTACGAATATGCGCGTTCCTTCCCATATCGTCGGAGACACCGGCGCCGATTCATCCATTATATTCGAGGGGATATCGGCTAGCAGCCCGCGCTGCGCATCCCGGATCATGTAGGAATAAATCCCGTTTCGCGCCGTGGTCGGCGTTAAGCGAACGCCTGCCAATACCCGATGATCTTGATCGTGGATCACGATCCAGCGACTGGCTGGGGTGTCGTATTGGTCATATTCCATCCCATCAACATTGGTCAAAGACCAATTGTTACGAGCGATGAAAACGTCATGTCTTGCCCGGAACATGTTCCCGAACAAACTACCGTGCAAGTGTATGTTATTGAAAGATAGCGTCGTTGCGTGCATTACAGCCTCCATAGAGATATTGAAATCAACTCTACAGTAAGTTGTGTTGCTTTGCCTGCGTTATCGCTTCAGCCGTAGAGCGGACATTTAGTCGCTCTCTTGCGGATTTCAGACGCGCTTTAAACGCACTTTCGGATATTCCCAGTTTCGCTGCGGCAGAGGCATGCTGCTCCCCTTCTGAGACCAGCCGCAATGCCTCGGCCATACTTGGTGTCAGGGTTTTTTCAGCAACGACAATTTCATGAATGCGCCCGAAGATTTCTAGCGCCACGTTGATTTCCGTATCAGAAAACTCACGATCCGATCGGGCCATGCCGAGCATTGAACGTGCGGAAAGCTTTCCGACTGAAATTGCAACGCCGTAGTTCAGCCCGTATAAACGCGCCCTTTTCATCACCCCTCGGACGTCGAGGTATTCAAGATCGCTCCAGCGCTTGTATCCGCTATTGGTCAATGACCAGATGACGACAGGATCGGTAAAGGCCAACAGATTGTCGCGATAAATTTCCACCCATTCATTGGGGTATGTTTCTCTGACCAAGGCCGGGCCAGTGAACTTAACTTTCAACCCTGCCGCGTACCCGGCAGGGGCGATGAGCCGAAGCTCTTCAAAAGCACGATCCAGTATAGGGCCATCAAACATGTTGGTTCAGGCGCACTCCGTTGACTTCTGGGTCCAGGGCCGATCTGACTTGCACACTACTGTCCCTTACTTTTACCAGATAACCCACGAGTCGCATGTTTGCCCTTGAAATATACGTGACTGCTTAGGATTCGAACAATCCGTATTGTAGTGGACACGCCGCGAACCAAGTCAACTTACGCAGCGTCACTCTCGAACCAGCCAAATTTCGGGGCTGCTTCGATGGAATCGCTGACGTCTTATATACCTATCTTCCCTCGAACTCCCGATTGGTGAGCTTACACCATAGACACTGAAAAAACTAATTTTTCTAAAATTCCGTCGACATGTCCGTTACTTGACGCGCCCTGTCCAGACCGAAACCCCCATGGGGCAAAAAACGTGCACCCGGCCCAACTGTGTTTAGGGGTGACGGATTCGCTGGCCTTGGGCATCAAACTGGAATGACGCCGCCTGATCGAAATCAAGGCTGATTGCATCGCCGACGTTTGATGGGAATTGCCCGAACAATCGGACTGTCAGGGTTTCCTTCGAGCTGGTCGTCACCAAAATATTTGTGTCTCCACCAAGTTGTTCGACATGCGTCACGCGGCCGCTGATCGGCCCGACCTTGCCAATTCTCAGATGCTCGGGGCGCACCCCAATGGTGACGCCTGGGGGGGCATCGGGAACCGAGGTTTTTAGGAAATTCATGGAAGGAGAGCCGAGAAAGCCGGCAACAAACTGGTTTGCAGGATCATTATACAGCTCCATCGGGCTGCCGACCTGTTCAACCTTGCCGTCGCGCAGCACGACGATTTTGTCTGCAAGCGTCATCGCTTCGGTTTGATCATGGGTCACATAGATCATTGATGCCGACAATTTGCGGTGCAAGTCCGCAATCTCGATCCGGGTGTTCATGCGCAATGCCGCGTCAAGATTGGACAGCGGCTCGTCGAACAAGAATAGTTTGGGTTCCCGCACAATCGCCCGCCCGATTGCAACCCGCTGGCGTTGGCCGCCCGAAAGATCAGAGGGGCGCCGGTCAACGTATTGACCAAGGTCGAGCATATTCACCGCCTTGTCGACACGCTGGTCAATCACGGCCTTAGGTTGCCCTTCTTGCTTAAGCCCCAGTGTCATGTTGTCGCGAACCGACAGGTGCGGGTAAAGCGCGTAGGACTGGAACACCATTGCAATGCCGCGCTTGGCAGGCGGCGTGTTGTTGACCACGGCACCTCCGATGGCAACGGTTCCGGCAGTGGCGTCTTCCAGCCCGGCGATAACCCGCAACAAGGTGGATTTTCCACAACCGGATGGGCCAACAAAAACGACAAACTCGCCCTCATCGACGGTCAGGTCGATGTTTTTCAATACTTCGACCGAGCCGAAGGATTTTGAAACGTTTTCAAGCTTCAGAGCAGTCATCAGAGGTCCCCCAGATAGACAGTTTTGCCGTTGCGGATACTTTCATCGGCGGCAAGGCAAATGCGCAGCGATTGCACGGCATCGGTCATATGCCGGGTAAGGTCGATATCTTGGTTGATCGCATTGATCATAAACGCCTGCTCTGCATCGCAAAGCTGCTGATGGCCCGGCTCATCCGGCATTGAGATCACATGATCGCCGTCCCGCTTGTGGATCAAAATCGCGCCAACTTTGGTGTGACCATCAACATCATCAGATTGGCCCTTATCGGCGTCTGTGATCGACACGGAACCATTGGGCGAGACCACATCTTTGACGAAAAACGCGGTCTCGGACATCATCGGGCCCCACCCGGCTTCGTACCAGCCAACGGATCCGTCATCAAAGATCACCTGAAACTGGCCATAATTGTACATATCGTCGGCAATTTCATCCGACAGACGCAGCCCCATACCCTGCACCCGCACCGGTTTCGCATCAGTGATCTGGCACATCACATCGACATAGTGGACACCGCAATCAACAATCGGGGATGTGGTCTGCATCAACGCTTTATGCGTCTCCCATGTCGGGCCATCTGATTGCTGATTGAGGTTCATGCGGAACACATAGGGGCCGCCCAGATTGCGGGCCTCGGCAATCAGCCGCTGCCACGACGGGTGATGGCGCAGGATATACCCCACGGCCAGCTTGCGCCCGGTTTCTTTCGCCTTCGCGACAACTCTCAACGCGTCTTCAACATTTGTCGCCAGCGGCTTTTCAACAAAAACATGCGCACCTGCGTCCATAGCCGCGATCGCATAGTCAGCATGGCTGTCCGAATAGGTTGAAACGCAGACCAAATCGGGCCTGGTCGCGAGGCCTTGGTCAAAGGTCTCATAGACTGTGTAGCCCTTCAACGCGTCGGGCAGATCCACGGGCGAACGGTTGACCAGCCCGACAATTTCGACATCCGGGTGCGCGTGATAGGCCAGCGCATGACTGCGCCCCATATTGCCCAACCCTGCCACAAGAACCTTCATTTCACCGCACCCGAGGTAATGCCGCGGATCAACTGGCGAGAGAAGATCACGTAAAGCCCCATGACCGGCAGAATGGCGAGCGACAGGGCCGACAGCACAGCATTCCAGTCGGTCACAAACTGGCCGATGAAGACCTGACTGCCCAGCGTGAGCGTTTTGACCTCTTCAGCTGGTGCAAGGATCAACGGGAACCACAGATCATTCCAGATGGGGATCATGTTGAACACGGCCACCGTCGCCATTGCCGGTCGTACCAGCGGCAAGACCAGCCTGAAGAAAATTGTGTATTCGTTCAGACCGTCGATCCGGCCTGCGTTCTTCAAATCATCGCTCACTTGGCGCATGAATTCCGACAAGATGAACACGGCCAGCGGCAGTCCTTGCGCCGTGTAGACAAGGATCAATGCCCAAAGCGTATTTACCAGACCGGTCTGCACCATCATCTCAAGAATAGCGACTGTGCCGATGCGGATAGGTATCATGATGCCCAGCGCCAGATAGAGCCCCATAAGCGTGTTGCCCTTGAACCGATATTCGGCCAGCGCGAAGGCGGCCATGGCCCCAAATAACAGGATGAAAAACAACGATCCAACGGTGACGATCATCGAGTTTTGGAAGTAGAGGAAGAAATCCCCCTGCTTTAAAACCGTCTCATAGCCAATCAGTGAAAAGCTATCAGCGTTGGGCAGGCTCATCGGCTCTCGGAAAATCGCCTTGCGGGTCTTGAAGCTGTTGATGACGATCACAAAAACCGGAAAAAGCGCAATCAACGTGTAAAGGATCAGCACCCCATGCGCAGCAAGGGTGTTGAAGCGGTTTGAGCGGGCTGATGTCATGACGCTTTCCTCAAAACTGATAGCGGCGCATGCGCGACTGAATGCCAAAAAGGTAAAGACAGACGCCAATCAGGATGATGGCAAACATTGCCGATGCAATTGTCGACCCCATATGCGGATCACCGAGTTGCAGCTGAAAGCCAAAGAACGTCCGGTACATGAACGTGCCAAGGATGTCGGTTGAAAAATCCGGACCAGCCAGTGCGCCTTGTGCTGCATAGATCAGGTCGAACGCATTAAAATTGGCAACGAACGTCAGGATTGAGATGATCCCGATTGACGGCAGGATCAGCGGCAGCTTGATCTTCCAGAATGCCGACAGACCGGTGATGCCTTCGACTTCCGCAGCCTCAAGAATTTCGTCGGGAATGGACAGCAAGGCCGCATAGATCAGCATCATGGGGATGCCGACAAACTGCCACACAGAGACCAGCGACAGCGTCGTCAACGCATAATCCGCCTTACCAAGCCACGGCGCGTAAAGCGATTTCAACCCAACCGCATCAAGCATACCGGGCGCAATGCCCCAAATCGGCGAGAGGATCAGTTTCCAGGCAAATCCGACAATCACGAAGGACAGAATGGTGGGAATGAAAATCGCGGACCGATAGAAGGCTGCGTAGCGTAGTTTTGGGTGGCTGAGGATGGCGGCCAGCGCAACGCCTATTGGGTTCTGAACCAGCATATGGATCACGAAAAACCAAAAGTTGTTCCCGAGCGCATTCCAGAACTGCGTGGACCAGACCGTGTCACCAAAGAGTGTGCGGAAGTTCTGCAAGCCGACAAAGACGCGCGATTGGTCGATCTCGGTGAAGAGGGACAGCCGCAAGGTGTTGAACAAGGGATAGATCATGACCGCCGTGTAAACCAACACGGCTGGCGCCAGAAATACCAGGATATGCCAGCGAATGCGCGGCTTTTCCATGTCTCAGATCCTTCTTGCGG
>JBARVN010000109.1:0-10437 GCA_049646285.1 Albidovulum sp.
AAGAAGGTCTGCCAGCTGAGCGTGACTCAGCGGTGCTTTGGCCTTGCTGACATACACAATATAGTTCATCGCCACCGCCTCCATAAATTTTACTCAGACACTATACGCATAAAGCATCCGGCAGGATCACTATGTCACACAGCCCATGTTCAGCTAGCTTGCGTCAGATGCACTTGCAAAGCAGCGATGCTACCACCGAGAGACCGGCCACAAGGTTGACCTGACCCGCGCACCGATTGGCTCTGCCGAATTCTTTGCCGAATGTGAGACGATCCGCGCCATCGCTGAAGCTCAGCGGGTGAAAGCTCCAAGAGCCGGAACCCTTGGCGGGTTGATCCGGTCCTATTTCGAGACTGAGCACTATCAGAACCTGGCGGAGGCTACGCGGCAAGACAGGCGAAGAGGTTGCGATTCCGGTCAGCCCGACACTTCAAGCGGCGCTTGACCGCATGCCCAACCACGACGCAGAGACAGTGCTTTCCAATTCACGTGGCGAGGCATGGACTTACAACGGCTTTTCGACCGTTTGGCACCGCTTCAAAACCGCCCTTGAGAATGAAGGCCTTATTGAAAAAGGCCTGACCCTCAAGGGCTTGCGGCACACGGTCGCCACGACATTGCGCGAGGCGGGGCTGGATGAACGCCGCATCGCAGACCTTCTGGGGCAGAAAACACCGTCCATGGCACGGCACTACTCGCGATCAGCGAACCTTGCCGACAAGAACCGCGAGACCATGGCCACATTAGAAGAAGAGAACCGAAGGCGGGCCGAAAGTGTCAAACCTACGCAGAAAAGTGTCAAACCCGACCGAAACGAGGATCAGTCATGAGCAGAAAACACAAACATATCAGCTTGTTAAATGGTGCCCAGGGGCGGAATCGAACCACCGACACGAGGATTTTCAATCCACTGCTCTACCCCTGAGCTACCCGGGCACCGGATGCGTTGGAGTGAACTCCTTCGCTGGGTCGATGCGTTCTAGACGGGTCGCGACACGGTGTCCAGAGGGATTTCGTATCAAAGTATCAATGCGGCTTCGTGGCGGCTTTTGCAATCTCCTGCAAGGCTTCTTCAGCCTCGTCAGGGTCTTGCGACGGGATCACATAATGCCCCCCCAGCCAGCGGCCAAGGTCCACATCTGCACAGCGTTTGGAACAAAAGGGGCGGTATTTTATATCGGTGTCTTTGTGACAGATCGGACAGGCCATGACGGTCAGCCTTTCAGAATGGTGGCAAGCGGCAGCCGGTCCCGCTTGCGTTGCAACTCAAAGTTACCAAGCGGCGTCCAGCCGGCAAGGCTCGTCTCGGCCGCTTCGCCCTTGAAGGCTGCACGCAGCTGCTGGTCGAGCGTTGCGCGGTCCCGTTTCGGCATGGGCGCAAAGTCGACCGTCACCTGCCCGCCAAGGCCACGCAGTCGCAGCTGGCGCGGCAACTCCCTTGCCGCAGCGATATTGGCCTTGAGACTGGCTGCAGGCGACGTGTCCGCGCCGGTGTTCACATCAACGGCAATCAGCGCCCGCGTGGGTTCGATCATCATATGCCCGCCCCCGCTTAAGGGCACGGTTGCGGTCAAGAGCGCATCAATCATGTCTTCAATTCCGTGGATGGCAAAGGCATCCTCTTCCTCGGCCACCTCGTCAGGGGCAGGATCGGCCCAATCGCGCCAAGCCTCTTCATGCGGCCCGGGGGCATCCACCAGCAATTCCGGCGCGCCAGCTGCATCGGCCAGCACCGCTTCGGCCAATTCGCGCATGGCCGCAATGTCGCCCGTGACCTGCGCATCATCAAGCCCCTCCGCGGCGGAGCGCAGGATCAGACCCGCGGTTGATCCGGCCATGGCCCGTGCTGCAATCTCTTCCAGCCTGCTGCGTTCGGCGGTTTCTTTTATCCGGCGCGAAACGTTCAACCCCGGCGCGGACGGGGTTACGATGGCCAAGCGCGATTTAAAGAGCAGCCGCGATGTGACCGGCAGGGCTTTGCCCGCCTCGCCCCGACTGGTGACCTGCACAAGGACCGATTGCCCGGGCGCCAGCCCACCGGTGTCGCGCAAGAACCCTTTGGTATCCGGCAGGCGTACGAAAACACCGCCTTGCCCTTTCATCTGCCGGTCAACAACACCGCGCAGAATTGCACCGGGGGCAAATTCTGCGTCATCTTCAGGGGCAATAAGCAGGTCTTCAAGCTGACCGTCCACCACCAGGGCGGCCGCTTCACATCCCTGAAATTCGCCCAGCACCACCACGCGACCGATCATGTGCGCTGCTCCTTGTGAACATCAATTCCTGCCGCTGCCAGCAAGATTGCAGTTTCGGCCACCGGCAGCCCGACCACGCCTGTGAATGACCCTTGAAGCCACGGAATATAGGCGCCGAACCGGCCCTGAATGCCGTAGCCCCCGGCCTTGCCCTGCCACTCACCCGAGGCAAGATAGCCATTCAACTCCACATCCGAAAGGTTCTTGACCTTCACCACCGTCTCTACCACCCGTTCCCAGATGCGGTCTGCGCGTCGCACAGCGATGCTTGTGATGACGCGGTGGCGACGACCGGACAGTGCCAGTAGGAAGGCCGCCGCCTCACCAGCATTTTCTGGCTTTCCCAGAATGCGGCGACCAAGGGCCACGGTGGTGTCGGCGCACAGCACAACTTCGTCTGCCGCACAGGTCAGGGCTTGCACCTTTTCTCGCGCCATACGGACACAATACGGCCGGGGCAGTTCACCCTTGGCCGGATCTTCGTTGATATCAGGGGCGCGGACTTCGTCGGGTTGAAGGCCCAGCTGCGACAGCAGTTCAAGACGGCGCGGACTGGCCGAACCAAGGATCAGCCGAAACTCCACGTCACTTGAAGCGGTAATTGATCCGCCCCTTTGACAGATCATAGGGCGTCATCGTTACCTGAACCTTGTCGCCTGCCAGAACCCGGATGCGGTTCTTGCGCATCTTGCCTGCCATTGTCGCGATGATCTCATGGCCATTTTCCAGCTCGACCCTGAACGTCGCGTTTGGCAAGAGTTCCTTCACGACGCCCGGAAATTCGAGTCCTTCTTCCTTGGCCATGCTTAATCCATTCTATATCCGCCCGCCCATATTGCGAGCGCGCACTACTTGCGCCTGATGGAGCGCAATTTCAAGCGCAATGTCAGTTTTTTGCGACAACGGCAACCTTATCAAGCTGCATGAGCTGTTCTGGCCAGTGCATAAGGTTCAAAACCCCACCATCCGCGCGCACAGCCGCAATCGCATCGCGCGAGATATCTGCATAGACCCAACCGGGTTGTCCAAGCTTCCCTTCCGCAAAGATCCCTGTCGGCGGAAACCCATGATCAGGCGGGCCGTAGATTGAGGCGGATCCGGTGTTTTCTTCCATGCCGTAGCACCAGGGTGCGGTTCCAACGACGGGCGCATGCACGGCCACCAACTGGTTTTCCAAGGCCCGCGCCATCGCCCCGACCCGTACACGCGTGAACCCGGCCAATGCCTCGGTTGCCGAAGGCACAAGCAAAATTTCCACACCCGCTTCGGCCAACGCCCGGCCCAACAGCGGGAATTCACTGTCGTAGCAGATCAAAATTCCGATCCGGCCAAGGGCGGTGTCGAACACCTGCAACCCGTCACCGGGCACTACATCCCAGCCGTCGCGCTCAAACCGGGTCATCATCGCTTTGTCCTGATGTCCGATCAGGCCATTCGGCCCAAAAAGGCTGGCGCGGTTCACAGGGCGCCCATTTGCATGGGAAAGCCCAAAGACAGGGCCTGAGGCGGAAAGAATATGCACGCCGTATTCTGCCGCCAGCCGCGCATAGACCGCGTCAGAGGCGGATTTATGGCGGTCCACTTCGACCAAAGATGCGCTTATGTCGCCAGCAACGGCTGGCCCGCCAAGGGAAGCCAACTCCATCGCTCCGTATTCCGGGAACACCAGCAGATCTGCCCCCTGCCCTGCGGCATCGGCAACCCAAGTCATTAATTTCGCCTCAAAGGCGTCCCAAGTGTCGAACCAATCAAGCGGATAGGCGGCAGCAGCAATTTTCATCGGCGTCTCTTTCAACTTGGCTTTCGTTTGGTCAATCTAGCGACGAAAATCTGCGGATGCACGCTGTTCAAAAGGCAAAACATCCGCCTCATCCAATCAGATGTCTTTGATCCAGAACTGCATCGGCTTTGCAGTTTCGTCGGCCTGGCCGATATCCTTCCACGCATATTCTGCCACGGCTCCCTCAAGCGGCGCGTAGCCGCGTTTTTGCCAGAAGGGATCAAGTGGACGGTACGCAGCCGGACACTGGGGATGATCGGCAGGCCGGACAACCCGGCAAAAGGCGGCGTGCTTGCGGCCCAGACGACAGCCATGCGCTTCACGCGCATCAAAGAAAGCATGGCCAAGCCCCCTGCCCCGGTATTCAGGCAGCAACACTGATTCCGCGCAATAGAATATGTCGCGCAGCGCCAGGCCTGATCCTTCAAACGCCGCGCCAAAGGCATCCCCGTGATCTTCCATCGGCGTGCCGGTGGCCGCCCCTATCAATTGTTCGCCGTCAAAAGCGCCGACAACAATAGCCGCCGCGCTGTCACGGTAGGTCGTAATATAGCGCCGCTCATACTCCAGATCGCCGTCGTAAAGATACGGCCAGTCACGAAACACCGTGATGCGCAGACGCGCCACATCGTCCAGCACCGCCCCTAGGTCCGCGCCGGTCAGGGAGCGGAGGGAGATGGTCATGCCGAGACCTGCCGGATCCAGTCCTGAAGGTTGTAATAGGTGGTCACACGGGTGATCTTGCCATCTTTGAGGTCAAAAAACCCGCCTGCCGCAAGCAGATAAGTTTGACCGCGCGCCTCTGGCAGGCCCGGATCGGTCTTAAGATAGGTCCCGTTGACCACAAATTCCGCGGCACCTCGCGTGCCTTCGTCATTTGAGAAAACAACCATGTCGGTCAGCTGCTCGCGGTAGGTTTCATTCATATGGGCACAGAAGGCCGCAAAGGCCGATTTACCAAGCCGGGTTGCCCCTTCATTTACATGATGGGCGAAATCATCATGCAGCGTGTCCAGCATGGCCGTCAGGTCGCCCTTGTTAAAGGCATCATAATAAGCCGCAATCGTCGCTTTGGTCATTGTGCAATCCTTGTTGTTATCGTGCCGCAGCCGGCGGGCCAAATCGGTCGATCATGCGGGTACGGATCTGATCTCGGGTCTGGCGATAGGCATTCAACTTGGCCTCGCGCCCTTCGGCCATGCCAGTAGGGTCCATTATCGGCCAGTATTCGACATCAAGGTGAAAGAACCGCGTGAATTCCAGCGCTTGGCGCTGGCTTGCGGGCGAAAGCGCCACCACCAGGTCAAAGCCAGACAGGTCATCGCCCCATTGCTGCATTTCCTCAAAGCTGCGCGAGCGGTGGCGCGACAGCTCAATACCGATCTCGGCACATACCGCCACCGCAAAACCGTCAATCTCCAAATCGTTGTGAACGCCCGCGGACTGCACATAGCACGACTGGCCATAGAGCTGTTTCATCATGCCTTCAGCAATGGGCGACCGAATGGCGTTGTGATCGCAGCAAAACAGTACCGATTGGGGCAGCGTTCCGTCCAAATTCAGCCCCCGAAATGCAATACACAGATGAGCGTGAAAAGACGGCGGGCGGTGTCGATATCCAGATCGGCTTTGCCCTCCAGCCGTTCTTGCAGCACCCGAGCGCCTTCGTTGTGGATGCCCCGCCGGGCCATGTCGATCGCCTCAATCTGCGAGGGCGGCAGACGTTTCACCGCCTCGAAATAGCTTTCGCAGATCTGAAAGTAATCCTTCACCACCTGTCGGAATGGACCAAGCGACAGATGAAACTCGGCCACCTTTTCTTCTGCCTCCGAGGACAGATCAAACACCAGCCGCTTTTCCCGGATCGCAAGGCCAAGCCTGAATGGCCCTTCCGGCGCCGGTGCGCCGTCTTTTTTCGGCAAGGCAAAGGAATTGTCCTCAAGCAGATCAAAGATCGCGACTTTGCGCTCTTGTTCCACTTCCGGTGTGGGTGCCAGCAACCCCCGGTCGTCGATCTCGATATGGCAGATGCGGCTCATGCGCGCCCCTCCCGGTTCAGCTGGTCAAGACGGGCACGCACCGACAGCCCATGCGCCTCAAGGCTTTCCGATATTGCCAGCCGTTCGGCCGCAGGCCCTATGGCTGCAAGCGCAGCAGGGGTCATTTTCGCAATCGTGGTGCGTTTGAGAAAGTCCATTACGCTCAGCCCGCTCGAAAACCGTGCCGAGCGCGCTGTTGGCAGCACATGGTTCGGCCCGCCCACGTAATCGCCGATTGCTTCGGGAGTCCAGCACCCAAGGAATATCGCACCGGCATGGGTGATCTTTTCTGCCAAAGCATCGGGATCAGCGACGCATAGCTCCAGATGTTCGGGCGCCACGCGGTTTGACAATTCCGCGGCCTCATCCAGATCACGTGTCACGATCACAGCGCCATTCTCGCGCCAAGACGCGCCGGCAATCTCGCGCCGCTCAAGCGTTTCCAGACGCGTGTCAACTGCCGCCATGACGGCCCGGCCAAAACCTGCATCATCCGTCACAAGGATAGATTGCGCCGACTGATCATGCTCGGCCTGACTAAGCAAATCCAATGCAATCCAGTCCGGATCGTTGTCACGGTCGGCAATGACCAGAATTTCAGACGGTCCCGCGATCATGTCGATGCCGACGCGGCCAAAAACCCTACGCTTGGCCGCCGCTACATAGGCATTGCCCGGACCGGTAATCTTGTCGACCGGCGCGATGGTCTTTGTCCCATAGGCAAGTGCGGCAATCGCCTGCGCTCCACCAATGCGGTAGACGCGATCAACGCCAGCCAAACGGGCCGCATAAAGCACCAAAGGATTGACGACGCCGCCCGGTGTCGGACAGCAGATCACCAGCCGCTCGACCCCTGCCACCCGCGCCGGTACGGCATTCATCAAAACCGAGGACGGGTATGAGGCAAGCCCGCCCGGCACATAAAGCCCTGCCGCCGACACCGGCCCCCAACGCCATCCCAACTCTGCGCCCGACGCATCTGTCCAGCGCTGATCCTCCGGCATCTGGCGCGCGTGATAGGACCGGATACGTTCGGCCGCCAGTTCAAGCGCTGCGCGGTCCTCAGATGAAACCTTGGCGCATTCTTCCGCAATCTCATCCACAGAAAAGGCCAGCGTTTCAGGCGTCAGATCCAGCCGATCAAATCGCCGGGTCAATTCAATCACGGCCGCGTCGCCGCGCGTGCGCACATCCGCAATGATCGCGGCCACTGCATCATCAACATCAGGTGCATCCTCTCGCTTGGCTGACAGCAAAGCGGCAAAGGCGGCGTCAAAGCCCTGATCAACAGTTGAAAGGCATACAGGCATGGCGGCACTCCAATAACATGCCCCCCATACAAGCGCCGGGCGCGCGCCTCAAGCACCGCAGTCACAGATGGTTCAACCGCGGCCAGCGGATCACACCCATGGTCTATGTCGCCACAGATGCCACCTGGGGCCAGCGAGGCGCATCAAGGCAAAGCGCGCCGCATGCTCACCTCACATTTGCTGCCGCATTGGCTTGGTCGTACCTTGCCCGCGAACGCGACAAAGCCTGCACGACCATAGGCGGATATTGCCGGCGTGTTCTGGCCGCCCACCTCCAACCACAGCTCGGTCATCCCAGCTGCGTCAGCATCGGCCAAAACAGCCGCAATCAGGGCCTGCCCAATGCCGCGCCCGCGGGCACCGGGTGACACAAAGACCGCGTAAATCCATCCGCGGTCAGCGATCTTATCGTCACGCATCCAACTGATCGAGCCGACGGGAACCGAACCGTCAAAAGCCAAAAACACCGGGTTTGCCGCCACCTGAGCTGCAAAATCCGCGATGGGTCGATCTTGCCAGTCGTTTAAAGGCGCGGAAAATGCATCGGGGGCTGTGCTTAACGCCTCCAGTCGAATTCTGCGCCACAGCGCGGCCTCTTCCGGCAATATTCGCCGGACGTTCATTCCGGATGTCCTGGCACTTTGCGGGAGGGCGCAATATAGGGTCGGGTCACGTCTTTGAGGGTCAGATCAAGGCATTCAACATCCGCCGCAATCGCGCCGTCGCCCGCAAACGTGATTTCCACACGGCCTGCCGCGTCCTCGCCCGGGTGCCAGTTTACCGCCAGCACCGACAAGATGGCAGCTTTATCGGTCCGGTCGATGCCTTGGGATGAGATCTTTGTGACGCCATCTATCACCAAAAGCGCCCGCACCCGCTCATAGGCCCGCCCCCGGGCTTCGGCGGCGACTCGATCTTCCCAACGGAACCGGTTGATCAACAATGCCAACCGGCGGCGCTTTGGCTGCCAGCTCATATCTGTGATCACCATGACGGCATCTTGCGAGAGAGCCGAAATCACCAACGCATCTTCGGCCGTCTCAGCGCGCAAATGCAGCGGGCGTTCGGCGCCGTCGGCAAACCGTGCGTCTTGGTCCATCATTCGCCCCTCACCCGTTCAATGCGCGCGCCGCAAGCGCCCAATTTATCTTCCACACGTTCGTAGCCACGATCAAGGTGGTAGACGCGATTGACCATCGTTTCACCCTCGGCAGCCAATCCCGCAAGGATCAGGGAAACCGATGCTCGCAGGTCCGTGGCCATCACCGGTGCGCCCTTAAGACGTTCCACCCCGGTAACGGTGGCGTGGCCACCGTGAACATCAATCTGGGCGCCCATACGCATCAGTTCCGGTGCATGCATAAACCGGTTTTCAAAAATCGTTTCTTCCAGAACACTGGTTCCTTCCGCCGTACACATCAAGGCCATCATCTGCGCCTGCAGATCGGTGGGAAAGCCCGGAAAAATCTCGGTCTTCACGTTCACGGCCTGCACGCGCCCGTTCGCACGCGAAACCTTCAATCCGTCATTGGTCTGGGTGATAAGAATGCCCGCTTCTTCAAGCTTGTCACAAAACCCAGGCAACAGCGCACGCGTGCCACCAATAAGCTCCACTTCGCCGCCCGCGATCGCTGGCGCAATCATATATGTGCCCAGCTCAATACGGTCGGCCACGACAGCATGGGTTGCCCCGTGCAGCCGGTCCACACCCTGTATTTCAATGCGGTCCGTTCCCTCGCCTTCAATCTGAGCCCCCATCGCGCGCAGGCAGTGCACCAGATCAACGATTTCAGGTTCGCGCGCGGCATTTTTCAGCACCGTGGTCCCCTTGGCCAGCGTGGCCGCCATCACGATGTTCTCAGTGGCCCCGACGCTGGCAAAGCGCTGCTCAATCACAGCCCCTTTCAGCCCACCGGGGGCCACCGCATGCAAATAGCCATCCTTCAGCTCGATTTGGGCCCCCAAAGCCTCAAGCCCGGAGATGTGAATATCCATCGGGCGCGCGCCAATGGCACAGCCTCCCGGCAAGGACACGATGGCGCGCCCTGCCCGTGCCAGCAACGGGCCAAGAACAAGGTTCGAGGCCCGCATCTTCCGCACAATGTCATAATCTGCGGTCAGATTGCTGACGTCATGGCTGGACAATACCAGAACCCGGCCATCCTGCATCGAGGTGACTTCGCTTCCAAGAGACTGCAAAAGCTGCGTCATTGTTTTGATATCCGACAAACGCGGCGCATTCGTCAGGGTCAGCGGCTCATCACTCAGCAACGTCGCCGGCATTAATGTCAGACAGGCGTTCTTTGCCCCTGCAATCGGGATACGGCCACGCAGTTCAGCGCCCCCGGTAACAATTATCGAATCCATGCCCGCCTCAGCTTTCTTTTTTTGCCCCGCCCGGTTTCAGCGCGCGCGCCTTGGCCTGGGCCTTGCGGCGCGCCATATTGGCCTTCAACGCAGCTTTAAGCCGCACTTCGCGCGTCTCTGCGCCCTGCGCCAATCCGGGTTTGAGGGGTTTTCTATCCATGACGCCCTCTCTAGCCGGGATGCGCGACATCGTCCAGATTGCCCTTGCACGAGGTCACAATTGCGTCTAACACGCGGCCGACGAATTCGGCTGTGGTAGCTCAGTGGTAGAGCACACCCTTGGTAAGGGTGAGGTCGAGAGTTCAATCCTCTCTCACAGCACCATTTTTTTCGTATAACCTTCTGATATTTAACAATAATGACTTGCTATTGAAATTCATGTCCCCCAATTCGTCCCCCAACCTTCATTTGCTCAATACTAATGTAGGATGGCCTGGAAACTTCGGGGCGCGCTAATTTTTATCTTGTAGTGATAGACAGCAGCATCAATGACCTTCAGGTTATGAGCCGCAATCCAGACGAATAGCCAATCCTAGCAATTTCAATCACTTATGAGATAAGCCATTGAAATCACGAACTGAGTCCGCCTTTCTTGGCCTTGATTCACCGGGTTTCTCCGCCTTCCGATACAGCCAAAACCGCGTTCGCGTGTTGACCAGGCGTTGACAAGAGCAGTAGCAGCACCC
>JBARVN010000110.1:0-13714 GCA_049646285.1 Albidovulum sp.
GACAAAAATCACTGTCTGCAAGATGTTCACCAACAGGCCCACCATAGCGTGCCGGTGACCTTTGCGTATGGATCGGACGGTGTTGTGATAGATCAGCTCCATCACCGTCAAGGATGCGATCAGGCCAGTTTGCTTCTTATTTACCGTGAACATGAACCTGTGGTTTCCGCCGATATTGCCTTATCCGCATTTTTTAGCAGGGAAATCTTGCTGTTCCTTTATCGCGCCATCATAAGGTTAACCGCGCTGCCAATCAACTCGCCCTGCGAAGGAGACGACTTTGGATTTTGAACTGCTTACTCAGGTCATGCGACGCCTTGCGCTCGAGGCTGGCGACCGGATCATGGAAATTTACAGTTCCCCCGATTTTGAGGTTCGATCCAAGTCTGATGACAGCCCGGTTACGGCCGCAGACGAAGCCGCAGACGCGATGATTTCAGACGGCCTGACAAAGGCGTTTCCCACGCTGCCGCTTGTGACGGAAGAGCAGGCCGAAAGCCACGGCCAATCCGTTTCGACCTTTCTGATCGTCGATCCCCTGGACGGTACGAAGGAATTTGTTCAGCGCCGCGGCGATTTTACGGTGAACATCGCATATGTCGAAAATGGCGTGCCTCTTCGCGGAGTTGTCTTTGCTCCGGCCAAAGGCAGGCTGTTTTACACCCTCGCCGATGGTCGGTCGGTCGAAGAGCTGGGTGCCTTCGACAAGACCACGCCGGGCGAGCTGGTGCCGATGTCGGTATCCTTGCCGGACAACCGGGCGCTCATGGTAGTGGCTTCCAAATCTCACCGCGATCAGGCGACTGATGACTATATCGGATGCTATTCAGTCCGCGACATGACAAGCGCCGGATCAAGCCTTAAGTTTTGTCTGGTGGCCGCCGGTGAAGCCGATATTTATCCCCGACTGGGTCGCACGATGGAATGGGACACCGCTGCAGGCGATGCCGTATTGCGTGGCGCAGGTGGTCAGATGGTTCGGTTTGACGATCATTCCACATTTTCATACGGCAAGCCCGGCTTTGAAAACCCATTTTTCATCGCCTATGCCCCCGGCGTTCTTTTGGTGAAAAAGTGAGCGTTCTCATCGTCATACCGGCGCGCTATGCGTCTAGCCGCTACCCCGGAAAGCCATTGGTCGAACTGCGCGGTGCCGATGGGCATGCGCGCAGCCTGATCGAGCGTAGCTGGGCGGCTGCAAAGCAAGTTGCTGGCGTAGAACGGGTGGTGGTGGCGACCGATGATGCCCGCATCAAGGACGCCGCCCAAGCTTTCGGAGCCGAAGTCGTCATGACCTCTGAGGCGTGCCGGAACGGCACCGAGCGCTGCGCAGAAGCACATGCGGCCCTTGGGGGCAGTTACGAGATTGTCGTCAATCTGCAAGGCGACGCGCCTTTGACGCCACATTGGTTCGTCGAAGCACTGATCGGCGGCCTGCGTGCTGACATGGGCGCAGATATCGCGACCCCGGTCCTGCGTTGTGACGGCCACGCGCTGAACGGCTTTCTTGAGGATCGCCGCGCTGGACGGGTTGGCGGAACCACAGCCGTTTTCGGAGAAGGCAACCGCGCGCTGTATTTTTCCAAAGAGGTCATTCCCTTTACCGGACGAACCTTTGCAGATGACGAGGCTACGCCCGTATTCCACCACGTCGGTGTCTATGCCTACCGCCCCGCCGCCTTGGCTGCCTATCCTGCGTGGAACACGGGCCCGCTTGAAACCCTTGAGGGGCTAGAGCAGCTGCGATTTCTGGAAGCCGGCCGCAAGGTTCTGTGCGTTGAAGTCGAGGCACGCGGACGACAGTTCTGGGAGCTGAATAACCCCGAGGATGTACCGCGAATCGAAAGCATGATGACACAGATGGGTATGGCCTGACGGCGACATACCGCCCAAACCTGCCCCCCGATCTGATCAGAATCGATGCAACTGCGGCAAATCCTGACTACAATGTGACCGAATGTGGCGTTACAGTTGCCAAACGGAATCAATTAATGGAATTTTTCTCCTAACGAGCCGCTAAAAAGTCATATGATCTATGTAGAACGCCAGAAAGCCAGATGAGGCTATCGGCAGGGACAGCTGGCAATTGCTACGCCAGAGTAAAAAATACGGTGGTACGATGAAGCGTAAAGTTACAAAAGCTATTTTTCCCGTTGCAGGCCTAGGGACACGTTTCCTTCCCGCAACCAAATCTATTCCAAAAGAAATTATGACCCTGGTCGACCGACCATTGATCCAGTACGCCATCGACGAAGCCCGCGCTGCTGGCATCAAAGAATTCATCTTTGTGACCTCCCGCGGCAAGGGTGCGCTGGAAGATTACTTCGACCACGCGCATGAACTGGAAGCGAATCTGCAGCGGGCAGGCAAACACGAGTTGCTGGAAACGCTGCGCGAAACAAATATGGAATCTGGCGCCATCGCCTACATCCGCCAGCACAAGGCATTGGGCCTTGGCCACGCCGTGTGGTGCGCCCGGCGTCTGATCGGGAATGAGCCTTTTGCCGTCATCTTGCCTGATGATGTGATCGCCGCCGAGAAATCCTGCTTGCAGCAGATGGTCGAAGCCCATGCCGAGGTTGGCGGCAACATGGTCGCCGCAATGGAAGTGGCACCGGACAAAGCCTCGTCATACGGGGTTCTTGATGTTCGTGATGACATGGGTTCGCTGGTTTCGGTCAAGGGAATGGTTGAGAAACCCAAGGCAGACGAGGCGCCATCAAGCCTGGCTGTCATCGGGCGTTACATTCTCACACCGAAGATCATGCAAAACCTTAACCGCATGAAGTCGGGTGCTGGCGGGGAAATCCAACTGACGGATGCCATCGCAGAAGAAATCACCAAGTCGAACAACGTGTACGGCTTCCGCTTCCGCGGTCAACGGTTTGATTGCGGATCAAAGGCGGGCTACCTGCAGGCCACCGTTGCCTTCGGCCTGGCACGGGAAGAACTGCATGACGAATTCCAGCAGTTTCTGGTTGATATGACGGCCGTCCGTAAAGCGGCCGAGTAAGGATCTATGACACGGCACATTCTGGTAACCGGCGGCGCAGGCTATATCGGCGCGCACGCCTGTAAAGTTCTAAAAGCTGCCGGATATGTGCCTGTCACTTACGATAATCTTGCAACCGGCTGGCGTGATGCGGTCAAATTCGGCCCGTTTGAACACGGTGATCTGGCCGACCGCGCCCGGTTGGATGAGGTGTTCGCCCGCTGGAAACCAGTCGCTGTCATGCATTTTGCGGCAATCAGCCTTGTCGGTGACGCCATGCGCGATCCGGGAAGCTATTGGCGCGTTAATGTTCTGGGTGGGCTGAACCTGATCGAGGCCGCTATTGCCGCTGATTGCCTCGAATTCGTCTTCTCCTCGACCTGCGCCACCTACGGTGATCGCGATGGTGTCACGCTGGACGAAAACACACCGCAAGAGCCGCTGAATGCATATGGCAAGTCAAAGCTGGCGATTGAACAGATGCTAGGCGATTTCAGTGCAAGCCATGGGCTGCGTTCTGTCATCTTTCGGTATTTCAATGTGGCAGGCGCGGACCCCGAAGGCGAGGTGGGAGAGTTTCACCAGCCTGAAACCCATCTTATCCCCCTGATGTTGGATGCAATCGACGGCAAGCGGCCGGCGCTGACGGTCTTTGGCACCGACTATCCCACCCACGACGGCACGTGCATCCGTGACTACGTGCATGTGATGGACCTGGTTGAGGCCCATGTGGCCGGTCTGAAATGGCTGGAAGCCGGGCAGGGCAACCGTGTGTTTTGCTTAGGCACAGGTACTGGATTTTCGGTTCGTGACGTCATCGAAAGCTCCCGCGCGGTCACGAACCGGGAGGTGCCCGTGATCTACGGAGATCGACGCGCGGGCGATGCTGTCAGCCTTGTCTGTGGTAGTGAACGGGCCAGAAACGAACTGGACTGGCGTCCAGACCGGTCGCGCATGGCCACGATGATAGCGGACGCATGGCGCTGGCATCAGTCCAGCGGATACAAACAATAGCTACATTTGCGCAGCTGGTGCACAGCAGACCGACTATGTTGTTTACCAGACCAATTCTGCCCTGTATCGTTTTATCCCAAGGACAAGACCTGTTGGGGCGGGCGATGAAAGATGCAGCAATATGGGCTGCGTGGCAGGCTGCAGCTTTCCGTTCATCGCAACTAAGCCTTAAAGAGGTGGCGTTAGCACGGTTGAAGGCCAAATCGGCCTATGTCGCAAAGGGTTCACATTGGGCGTCTGGGAAAGATACCGGCTGCGTATACGGCGCAAACGCCTGAGGTTCCGGGCCTTTCGCAAGCGGCGAGAGCTTTCGCCTGTTGCTGACCGAACCAATGCTATCAAGCCAGCCGACATTCTTGCCAGCGTTGTGTTGCGCAATGAACGTGTCAGGCTGCCCTATTTTCTAAGGTACTATCGTGACCTTGGGGTGAACCACTTTCTCTTTGTGGACAATGGATCAGACGATGGGTCACGCGAATACCTGGCCAAACAACAAGATGTTTCGCTTTGGACCACAAAGCATAGCTACAAAGCTGCGCGGTTCGGTGTTGATTGGCTGAACTGGCTTTTGATGCGACACGGTCGCGGCCATTGGATACTCTCCCTCGATGTTGATGAGTTTTTTGTCTACCCGTTTTGCGATACCAGACCTATCAGAGCGCTCACAGATTGGCTTGATACCTACCGCATCCGCAGCTTTCCGGCGATGGTGGTCGATATGTATCCCAAAGGCCCCGTGCGCGAAGCGGTCTACCGTGAAGGTAGCAATCCCTTTGAAATTGCCAATTATTTCGACAGTGGTAACTACACGATCACGAAAAACCCCAGCTTGGGCAATTTGTGGATCCAAGGCGGCCCGCGCGCGCGCACCATGTTCGCCGACACACCAAAAGATGCTCCATCGCTGAACAAGATTCCGCTGGTAAAATGGGACCGTTCTTTCTGCTTTGTCAGCTCCACCCACATGTTGCTGCCGCGCGGCCTTAACCTCGTTTATGATGAATGGGGGGGTGAAAAAGCCTCGGGTTGCCTTCTGCATGCCAAGTTTCTGTCTACACTGGAAGCGAAGGTCGATGAAGAATTGATCCGGCACGAGCATTTTGCAGACAGCCGCGAATATATTGCTTACGCCGAAACCCTGAAAGATGGTGCGGACCTGTGGTGCAAGTGGTCAGAGAAATACATCAATTGGCGTCAGCTTGAGATTTTGGGACTGATGTCGAAGGGCAATTGGGCATGACGACAACCGTCGGCTTTTTAATGATGTGCCATACAGCGCTGGACCGTGCGGCCCAAGTGGCACGGTTTTGGGCCGAAACTGGTTGCCCTGTTGTTATTCATGTTGACCGTCGCGTAAAGCATGGCCCGTATCAAAAACTTGTTAACGCGCTAGCCGATCTAGAAATTGTAAGCTTTTGCAGCCGCTATGCATGCGAATGGGGCACATGGTCACTGGTCGAGGCTACTCAGGCAGCCGCCACTCAGATGCTTCGGCGGCACGCACAGGTGCGTCATGTGTTTTTGGCCTCTGGCGCGTGCTTGCCATTGCGACCTGTGGCGGAGTTGATCGACTACCTCGATGAACGCCCGACAACCGACTTCATCGAAAGCGTGACCACCGCCGATGTAAATTGGACAATCGGTGGGCTTGCTTCTGAACGCTTTTCACTGCGGTTTCCGTTTTCATGGCGAACACAACGGATGCTCTTCGATAGCTATGTCAAAATTCAGCGGCGGTTAAACATGCAACGCCGCATGCCCAACGGAATTGTACCGCATCTTGGGTCTCAGTGGTGGTGCCTGACCCGGCAAACTCTGTCTGCCATCCTGGAAGACCCGGACCGACAGCTACATGATCGGTATTTCCGCCGCGTTTGGATCCCTGACGAAAGCTATTTTCAGACCCTGACAAGGCTCTATTCTACAAAGATCGAAAGTCGGTCGTTGACCCTGTCCAAATTCGACATTCAGGGAAAACCGCATACCTTTTACGATGACCACCTTCAATTGCTACGCCGGTCCGATTGCTTTGTAGCGCGCAAAGCCTGGCCACAGGCCGACCGGCTTTACCGGAACTTTCTAACCACTCCGGATAAGCAGCCTGCACGCGCAGAACCCAATCCTGGCAAAATAGACCGGCTATTCGCCAAGGCGGTCGAACGTCGGACACGCGGTCGGGCTGGTCTTTATATGCAAAGCCGCTTCCCGCAGCGTGACCGGGAAAACGGCAAAACTTGCGCCCCTTATTCGGTGTTTCACGGCTTCTCAGACCTTTTTGAGAATTTCGACATCTGGTTGTCAAAGTCTGTCGGCGGCCGGGTACATGGCCACGTCTTTGATCCTGAAGGCGCGGAATTTGCCGGAAAAGAGCCGATTTTCAATGGGGCGCTGTCCAGCTCTGCCGCGTTGCGCGACTACAACCCAAGATCATTCCTAACCAATCTGATCTGGAACACGCGCGGAGAACGACAATGCTTTCAATTCGGCCCGCGGGACAATCAAGAATGTAATTGGTTTATGGCCACGGATCCCAATGCCCAGATATCTGTGATCTCGGGCACCTGGGCCGTGCCGTTGTCGCGCGCCAATATGAATTTTTCTGATGTCCGCCGAGAAGCAGCCCGCCTTCAGAAAATTGAAGTTGAACATCTGGATATTCTGCGAACCATGTTTGTAAAAGCCAGGGTGCGGATCTGGACCATGGCGGAGTTTATCGAAAACCCGATGGAGCCTTTACAAACGATCATTGACGAAATTCGCCCACGCGCCACACGGCAACTGACCGAAGCCCCGAAAATGGTGGATTTGACCGGTTTTGGTCAGTTTCTGCAAAACCTCCGAAATCAGGGCATGCAGCCCACCGTCATGGGCGACTTTGCTGTTGGCAATGATCCCGGCCCACCGTCCCGCGATCACGGTCGGCCGTATCTGGTGAGATAGATGGATCCATTGGCACAGCGCTTCGATTATTTTGTCATTCTGGCCGAAATGCGCACCGGATCAAATCTTCTGGAAGCAACTCTGGCCGAGGTATCGGATCTTCATCTGCATGGGGAGGTGTTTAACCCCGACTATATTGGCGCACCCAAAAACAAGGACGTCTTGGGTGTAACTATGGCCGACCGGCTGGCAGAGCCTGAGCAACTGCTGCACCGGATCCGCGACGCGAATGGGCTGAATGGCTTTCGCTTCTTTTTTGACCATGAACCACGGGTCATCGATGCAATGCTGACGGATCCACGTTGCGCCAAAATTGTGCTGACCCGCAACCCGGTTGATTGTTACATAAGCCTAAAAATAGCTTACAATACAAAGCGTTGGCAGTTGACGAACGTCAAAGACAAGATCGCGTGGAAGCCACCTTTCAAACCAGCCGAATTTGAAGCGTTTCTGGCTGAGCGGCAGGCTTTTCAGGTTCGGCTTCTCAACACGCTTCAAATCACTGGCCAGACTGCGTTCTATGCTGATTATGAAGACACGTTGCGCCCGGATGTGCTCAATGGCATGCTGCAGTTTCTCGGCGTAGAAGGGCAGCTCGAAAAAATCTCAACGGCTTTGATCAGGCAAAACCCGGAAGAGATGTCCGATAAAGTGCGAAACTTCCCAGAAATGGAAGAGGCGCTTGCCCAGATAGACTGGGCTGGATTGGCGCGCACACCCTGTTTTGAGCCGCGCCGCGGCCCGGGCGTGCCACGCATCGTAGCCGCCGAAGGCGCACCGCTATTGTTCCTGCCCATAACGCCCGGTACTGACGGACATCTGCGGGATTGGCTGGCAGGCCTGGGAAAAGGCGGTTTGATTGAGGGCTTCAACCAAAAAAACCTGCGCGCCTGGAAACGAAAAGCCAGTGGTCACCGAAGCTTTACAGTGCTGCACCATCCGGTAGACCGGGCAAATGAGGTTTTCGCGGCGGTCCTCATGCGCGACGGATTCTCCGATATCAGGCCATCCCTGCGAAATCACTACGGCGTTCCGATACCCATTGATGAAGACACCAGCAAAATGACCCTGGCTGACTACCGTGCGGCCCTTTTGGCTTTCATGGGCTTTGTAAAGGTCAACCTGAACGGCCAGACCGGGACCCGTCAGGATCTGATCTGGGCCAGCCAATGGTCTATACTGAACGGCATTGCTCAGTTTGCATCACCGGACCTGCTGTGTCGCGCCGACCGGCTTTTCGATGATCTGACTTATCTGGCCAAAACTGTCGGCCTGAAAACCAAGCCTCCGACTATTTCAGGCGAATCCTTGGCACCATTTCCAACTCAGGCCCTTTACGGCGACGATTTGGAAAGCGCTGTGAATGACGCGTGGCGCCGCGACTACATGACCTTTGGATTCGGGCGCTGGTCCGCCTGAAACCCTTCAGCTACCTCAAAACACGCAGGTCAGGGATCACGCCGCCTGTGTCGTGCGGTTTTCGGTCAGTACCGCGTGCAATATTGCTGGGTCATTGTTTGCGCGCAGCTTAGAACAGGTATCCGCATCGCGCATCGTTCTGGAAACCAGCGCAAGCGCCTTTAAATGCTCCACACCGGAATCCTTGGGCGCAAACAGCGCAAAGATGAGATCAACGGGCTGACGGTCAACCGATTCAAAATCCATCGCCTTTTCCAAACGCAAGAATACGCCCACGACGTGATCAAGACCTTCAAGCCGCGCATGCGGAAGGGCAACGCCATGGCCGACGCCAGTCGGACCAAGGCTTTCGCGTTCTTGCAATGCATCCACGGCTTCCGATGCGTTGAGTCCGCACACAGACTGCGCGAACTCACCCAGATCCTGAAATAGGCGCTTTTTTGAGGTCACATGACCAAGTACCCGGACAGATGCCGGCTTCAAAAGGCTGGTAAGTTCCATGTGTTCTAAACTGTTCCGCGCCCAGTTGGGCTCTATTTGCTGGCCGACAGATCTATCCAGCCGACGTTTCCATCATCTCTACGGTGTACAACATTAACACCACCCTTTTTTTCGTTGCGAAACACCAACACTGATGAGCCTGAAAGCTCCATCTGCATCACCGCTTCGCCAACCGAGAGTGCGGGAATCTGAGTCTCCATCTCGGCGATAATCATCGGTTGCAGACTTTCCGGCTCCGCATCTGCATTTTCACCATTCGCGGCGAGCACATACATCGGCGCGCCGGCAAATTCAACCGGTTCGACCCGATCACGGTGATGGTCTTTCAAACGACGCTTGTAGCGGCGCAACTGTTTATCCATCTTTTCGCGGCATGCCTCAAAGGCCGCATATATTTCAGTATCTTGCCCCTTTGCAGTCGCAGTCAGCCCGGTTGACAAGTGAACCGTTGCTTCGCAGCAATACTCATGTGCGTCTCGTGAAAAGATCACCGTGGCATCGGTTGGCCGTTGCGAATATTTTTCAACGGTACCTCCCAATTCCGATTTCACATGGGTTTGCAGAGAATCTCCGATGTCGATTTGTTTGCCGCTGATCCTGTACCGCATGGCACCTCCTTTAGTTGTAAATTCAATCTATACCCTCGCATGAGGCGTGCACAAGCAAGGGGTCCAGATTTCGGGGTCTTTGGAAAATGCATACCTGTTTCGGCTGGAGCTGGTTTGAAACCGTCCGACGCTACTGCCCTGGTGTTTTGGGTTTGCGCATGCATTTGTCATATTTGGCGACAGATCGGCACTCGATGTCAACGCCCTCATTTCCCTTGTGCGCGCAATTCAACCATTTGGCCGGCAATATGTGGATAGTCTTACCCCGTTCGCGCGCCCTTTGGTGCCAATTGGCCGCTCTCAGAAACCAGCCGCGATCCGTTGATGATCAAGAGATTCTAAAGTTCTGGCCAAGGTAGACGCGCCGCACATTTTCATCGTTTACCACTTCGTCGGCGGTTCCGCTCATAAGCACCGTTCCATCGTGCAATATATATGCGCGATCAACGATTTCCAGTGTCTCACGAACGTTGTGGTCGGTGATTAGCACACCAATCCCACGTGATTTCAGATCATGCACCAACGCGCGGATATCCCCAACAGAGATCGGATCAACGCCTGCAAACGGCTCATCAAGCAACAGATATTTGGGGTTTGCGGCCAGACAGCGCGCAATCTCAACCCGACGACGTTCGCCGCCTGAAAGCGCAAGGGCAGGGGCACGCCGAAGATGGGTGATGGAAAATTCTGAAAGCAGCTCTTCCAGCCGCTCACGCCGTTTATGTGAATCGGATTCGGTGATTTCCAGCACCGCGTTGATATTTTCCTCAACCGACAGCCCGCGAAAGATAGACACTTCCTGCGGCAAATACCCGATGCCAAGACGCGCGCGCCGATACATCGGCAGGCCCGTAACATCGCGACCATCAAGCATAACCTGGCCAGAATCCGGCGCGATCAGCCCAGCAATATTGTAAAAGCACGTGGTCTTCCCGGATCCATTCGGACCCAAAAGTGCAACCACTTCGCCTCGGGCCAACTCCAGCGACACATCACGTATCACAGGACGGCGGCGATAGCTTTTCCGAAGATGCTGCACAGATAGGCCTGCTGTGCCTTGTGCAAGCTTAAGATTGGGCGCTGACATCAGTTGTCCCCAGCTTGCAATACGGTCTTCACCCGGCCTTCCATGCGGCCGGTGCCCGTAGACAGATCCACAATCAGCTTCTGGCCGGTCAGCGTATTTGCACCTTGGGTCAGTAGGACATTGCCCGTCATGACCACTTCACCCGAACCTATCGAGTAAATAGCTTCCTGAGCCTCGGCAGCCTCAGTGCCACTGACAAGCGTAACGCCGCCCGTTGCATGCAACCGCTCTATCTGGCTTTGGCCCCCGGTTGCATAAACCACCAGCACCTCTTCTGCGGACAGGCGCATGTCGCCCTGACCGATCAATACGCTGCCCGTAAATGTCGCGGTCCCATCGGTCTGATTGACCGACAACTGGTCAGCCGTAATCTCAACCGGAAGCGACGTATCAGCGCGGATGCCGCCAAAGGCCACGGTCGCTTGCGCATACGCGGCTGAAGGCGACAGAATCGCAATGGCCAGAACGGCTGACAGGGCATGCACCAAAAGACTCATTCTCAATCCTTCACGTCTCAGGCTCATATACCAGTTTGACGCCGTTGTTGAACACAAGCACGTAACCGGGAATTTCGGCATCCTCATGGCTCAGTTGCATGTGCCCAGCCACGATTTTGCCGTAAGGTGCATCAACGGTGACCGCACCGTCGGAAGACAGGTTGGTGCGGTCAAGCGCCGTGTCAAGCCTGGCAGTCTCGATCTTGTACCCGCTCGAGGTCACGATTGTGACATCCCCAGTCAACGTCATTAGACCGGCCACGGTGTCGATCCGACCCTGACTGGCCGACAGATCTATGCGCAATCCATCAGGTGTGTCATAGGCCGCCACCAAGGCATCCGCTTCTGCGTGCGCGCTTTGCCCCGTTTCGGGCCGCGCTGTTGCCGCCGAAAACGATATCGATGCACCATCGCTGGTGACTGCGGAAAATTCAGGTGCGGTCAGCCGCGGGTCACGCGCCAATGCTTGAACATCAACGCGCGCATAGGGCAGCGCGTCATCCGTATCGATCTGCCGCGACACCAAAAACAGCGTAGATAACAGCGCCAGCGCAAGAAGCGGCAGGGTGATCTTGAGCCAGAAAACCAAGCGTGAATGGATGTTACCCTCGACTGCCATCTTCTAGGCAACGCCGGCGCGCAAACAATCGTGGATGTTCAAGATACCCACGGCACGACCGTCCCCATCAGGGTCAACCACGAACAGACAGGTAATCTTGCGGTCCTTCATCATCGCAACCGCCTTTTGGGCAATATGATCAGGGGCAACTGTGCCGGGATCCTTGGTCATCACTTCGTCAGCGGTCAGCCCCAACAGCCCGTCCATATGACGGCGCAAATCACCATCGGTCACGATGCCGGCCAAGCTGCCATCAGGCCCGGTTACACCAACCACACCAAATCCTTTCTGGCTCATCACCAAAAGCGCCTCGCTCATCGGCGTGCCTCTGGGTATCAACGGCATCGCCTCGTCGCTGTGCATAAGGTCGGCCACTTTCAACAGCATCGCCCCCAGCTTGCCGCCGGGGTGGAACGTACGGAAATGATCGGGCGTAAAGTGACGGTGTTCCATCAACGCGACTGCTAGCGCATCGCCCAGCGCCAAGGTCATCGTGGTCGACGTGGTCGGCACAATACCGGTGCCACAAGCCTCTTCAGTGGCGGGCAGAAGGATTGCCACATCGGATTGGCGCAGCAACGTCGACCCCTCGCGGCTGGCAATGCCGATCAACGGGATGGAAAACCGGCGGGTATGAGCGATGATGTCCGAAAGTTCGGGCGTCTCGCCCGAGTTGGACAAAACCAACGCCACATCGCTTTCGGTGATCATTCCCAGATCGCCGTGGCTTGCCTCGGCAGGGTGGACATATTGCGCAGGCGTTCCGGTCGAGGCGAGCGTTGCAGCAATCTTGCGCCCAATATGGCCGGATTTACCCATGCCAGACACTATGACCCGGCCCTTCACGTTCAAAAGCAGATCGATTGCGGCGGCGAAACTGTCACCAAGCCCGGCGGCCAGCGCATCCAGCCCCCGTGCTTCTATTCCAATAACCCGGCGGGCAGTTGCAAGAAATGTCTGGGCGTCTGTCATCACTCAGTGCCTGAAAATATCAGCGTCATCGCCCCAACCCATCAGGTCAAGCGTGGCGCGGGTGGGCAAAAAATCAAAACAGGCCTGTGCAAGGGCTGTGCGCCCCTCGCGGGCCAGTCGCGCGTCCAGTTCAGCCTTCAGCCGATGCAGATAAAGTACATCGGATGCGGCATATTCCTGCTGCGCATCAGTCAGCGTTTCCGCCCCCCAATCCGAGGTTTGCTGCTGCTTTGATACATCAACCCCCACCAGTTCTTGCAAGAGGTATTTTAGCCCATGCCTATCGGTAAACGTCCGCACCATCTTTGCCGCAATCTTGGTGCAATAGACCGGCGCCGTCGTGACGCCGAACGCGGCTTTCAGCGCGGCCACGTCAAAGCGCCCAAAATGAAAGAGCTTGACGACGGCCGGATCGGTCAACATCCGGGTTAGATTTGGTGCTTCGGTCTGGCCCTTCGCGATCTGCACGAGATGCGCATTTCCGTCGCCAGATGACAGCTGCACAACGCAAAGCCGGTCGCGCCGGGGATCAAGCCCCATGGTCTCGGTATCGATCGCCACGACGGATCCCAAGTCCAGCCCCTTGGGCAGGTCGCCCTGATATAGATGATACGCCATGCGCCAATCCTTCTGATGCTAGGATTGCCAATAAAGCTTGCGGGCCGTCTGCGCAACTCGGCCCGTCTTTACATGTAAAAGCCGGCCCTTAGGAGGGAACCGTTCATAGCGCTATTCCTTCTTTGATTTCTGCTGCTTGGGTGTTTGTACAGGGTCTTCCTGTACATGGTTTGTACGAAAACGGGCTCTAACATCGGCCTCATCCGTCTCCGCATGGGCATAAATGCGCATAGGCAAATTGGGGTCGGACCAGCGTCCGACCTTGGCTGCGGTGACCGGATCGACGCCCTGCCTGACCACCAATTCAGTGAAGAACCCGTGTCGGCCTGCAGGGTGTGCGGATATGTATGGGATGCCTGCCCGTTTGCAGATGGTCTTCCATCGCGTGTTATAGCCTGTCGAGCTGCCATACCGGCAGAGCTTCCAATCCTTGCGATCGGCCAAGGC
>JBARVN010000111.1:0-4153 GCA_049646285.1 Albidovulum sp.
ATGAATTCGTCGCAAAGTTCAGCGCCCGGGCCCGCACCCTGAAAATCGGCAACCCGGCGGATGACGACACCGAAATGGGGCCGCTGTGCAATCAGGCCACGCTTGACCGGGTGCGCGCCCATGTTGACGACGCGCGGGCCAAGGGGGCAAAGATCGAACAGATCGGCGCCGAGGAAGGCCTTTATTTCCCCGCAACGATCTTGACCGGCGTGACGACAGACATGCTGATCACCCAAGAAGAAACCTTTGGACCCGTCGCCCCGATCATCAAGATTAATTCTGCCGAAGAAGCAATTGAAATCGCACACCAAACCGGTTTGGGGTTGATCGCCTCACTTTGGACCCGCGATCTGGCAACCGCCTGGCGCGTGGGCGAGGCCTTGCCGCATGGTACCGTGAATATCAACGAGACATCAAACTACTGGGATCAACTGGCACCCTTTGGCGGTACCGGGCAATCGGGTGTTGGCCGCGAATTGTCGCAATGGTTCTTGGAGACCTTTACCGAACGCAAGCTTTTGGTCTTCAATCTGGGCGGCGAACGCTACGACCGCCGGGCCGAGGGCGGCTGGTAACGGCTGTTCCGGCTGCTCCACCGATTTCGCCTTTCGTCAGTCCGCGGGACGCTTGCACATAGAATCTCTGCGGGCTGACAACTGCTTAAAATGGTTTTGATAAAGTGACGGGTTTGGCCGCTTCCCGAAGCGGCCAAAATGTAGCAATGACCGGGCCTTCGGCAAGGGACGCACATCATGATCAGCTACGTCACCGTCGGTGCCGACGACATCCAGCAGGCGAAGCGCTTCTACTCAGCATTTATGCCGGCGCTCGGCTACACCTGTAAGGAAGGGCCAGAGGGCCTGAGCTATGTGCTACCGGCGCAACCGGGTCAGCCTGCAATATTGCCCGACTACTACGTCAAGCCCACCTTCGACGGACGACCGGCCTCGTCTGGAAACGGTGCGATGATCGCATTTCGTGTGCAATGCCAGCATCAGGTCCGTGATCTTCACGCCGCAGCACTCGCCGCTGGCGGCCGGGACGAGGGCCAACCGGGCTTTCGCGACGCCTACGGCCCCCGTTTCTACGTCGGCTACCTCCGAGACCCCCAAGGCAACAAGATCGCGCTGTTCTCCAACAATCCGAATGAACCCGGACGAGACGGTTAGCGCGCTATCGGGCGGGCCTCTTGGTCCTTCCACAAATCTTCGGCTTGTTATACCGGACCTGCCCTACGTGACGGGATCACAACGCGATACTGCCCACACCTTTCGCAGATAACCGCCTGACATCCCTGTTTTTCGCGGTATAGAGAAGGTCGGGATCAAAAGAGCTGGGTCAATGGAAAAGACAACACTGAAAAAGGCACCGGGGTTACAGAAGGGCAAGCGCGGCGCTTTGGATCTGAAAACCGCCGCGGCACCCGTGCTGTCGATCGTGGTTGCTGCCTTTAATGAAGAAGATGTCCTTGATCTGTTTTTTGCCCGGCTGGAGGAGGTTCTGGCTGACGTTGGTGAAACCTATGAAATAGTCTGCGTCAACGATGGCAGTGTGGACAGGACGGCTGAAATCCTTGATGCAGCCCACGCCCGTGATCCGCGTATCAAAACCATCCACCTGGCCCGCAATTTTGGCAAAGAGCTTGCGTTGACGGCCGGACTGGATCACGCCGTGGGCGATGCGGTGATCCCTCTGGATGCGGATCTTCAGGACCCGCCTGAACTGATCGCGGAATTTGTCCGGCTGTGGCGCGAAGGAAATGACGTGGTTTACGCCGTACGCAATGCCCGCCAGACCGACAGCTGGTTGAAACGCAATACGGCAGCCGCGTTTTATTCCATGCTCAACCGTGTCTCAAACGTCAAAATTCCCGACAATGCCGGGGATTTCAGGCTAATGGACCGACGCGTAATTGCAGCGCTGAAAACCCTTCGCGAACGCAACCGCTTTATGAAAGGGTTGTTTTCCTGGGTCGGGTTCAAGCAAGCCAGCGTGAACTATGAGCGCCCTGCCCGCGCCGCAGGCCGGACCAAGTTCAACTACTGGAAACTTTGGAACTTCGCGCTGGACGGGATCACCGGGTATTCAACCGCCCCCTTGCGGGCGGCAATGTATTTCGGCCTGATCTTCGCGCTTTTTGCGATGGTTTACGGTGTGCTGTTGCTGGTGCGAACACTGTTTTACGGCGTGGATGTGCCTGGCTATGCCTCAACCATGGTGGCGGTGGTGTTTATGGGCGGCGCGCAATTGGTGGTGCTGGGCATCATCGGCGAATATCTGGGCCGGCTTTACAGCGAGGCCAAACAACGCCCGCTTTACATCATTGACCGCGCCGAAGGCATTCAACCCGACGCCGAAACAAACCTTGGTGAATAAGGCGATTGCCTGACCTTACGTGTCTCGGTGCCTTGGATGAGTTGACAGCTCTGCCCGGCTCGGCAAAGGCTTTTGCCCAAGACATAAGCCCCGGAAGGAGACCGCAATGCTCACCGACAGGACTGCCCTTACATGGCTTACCCCTGCGCGTGCGCTTTGGGTCGCAGCCGCACTTTATGCGCTGATCACCGGCTACGGCGTCTTGAATGACGGATATCATTCCGATGACTGGCGTCATCTTGGCGGGGTATCGCCACTTTGGACTGCCGTTGAAGGGCGCTGGCTTCTTGAGGTGATCTACCGGGATCTTTTGGGGGAACGCTTCTTGTTGCCCATTCAGCTGCTTCTGGCCTTTCCATGTCTTTATTGGGTGGCGCATGTTGTGGCAGGCCATGCAGCCGAGGCAGGCGCGCGCCCTGCCGCAACGCTTTCGATCTTCGTCATCGGCACGCATCATGTGTTCATGACGGATGTGCTGAGCTTTGGCAGCAACGTCTTTGCCTATCCTCTGGCACTAGCGCTTACGACACTTGGGTTTGAAATCATCTGGCGCACATTTGACCAGACCCGGGCGCGCCAGATCGGCGCGGTTCTGATCGGGGCACAGGCGCTGGCCTTTTCAATCGCAATTTATCAGACCTTCGCGGTGGCCGGTTTGATCGTGCCGCTGCTGGTGCTTTTGCGTGCCGATAAACACAGCTTTGGCGCCGCTCTGCGTCTGGCCTTGGTCGGCGCATTGGCCTCGGTACTGGCCATCGCGCTTTATCTGGTCGAATGGCGGATTTATGCGGGCGTGATCGGGGTTGAGATTGTCTCGGAACGTTTTCAGGCCGCGGATGCAGCAGGCTTCGGGGCCAAGCTGCGCGAACTGCCGGTGTTGCTGCGCGGCATTCACACCGGTTCGGTGATGAAACTGCCATTCGGGCTACGGGCGCTGATGGGGCTTTTCTCTTTGGCGGCCCTTGGGTTTTTCGTTCTGGCCGCAGTCGCAGGCTTTGGCGGGCGGCATGCCAAAGCCAAGGCGCTGCTGGATGCGACGCGTTTTGGCATTGGTTCCGGCCTCGCCTTCTTTGTCTTCCCGATCCTTTTCTGGCTGGCCTATCAGGGGGATAATCCACCGCCCCGCGCCTTTGGCTTTCTGGGATTTTGGACGGCGGCTGTATTCTTGGCCGGGCTGACGGTAGCACGGGCAAACCTGCCCTCCCGGCTGCGGTTGCTGATCACCACGCCGGCATGCGCGATGCTGGTGCTGGTCGGATTGGTGCTGTCGCTGACCTCATCGGCGATCTGGTCGGACAGTGCGCGCGCAGGGGCGCGTGATCTGGAGCTTGCACGCGCCATCACGGCGCGCCTGTCGGCCTTGCCCGGATATTCCGGCCCGCCGTTTCGCATCGTGGGCAGCGCCGACAATTCCGACCTGTCCTGGGGCACATTGGCGGGGTGGTCGACATTTCACGGCGGCAATCCAAACATGGGCATTTTCCGCCAGACTTACGGGCTGGATGCGTCGATCATCGACTTGCCGGTCAGTCCACGCCACTGCGGCGCGTTCCCGGCGGCGGATGCGGCGTTCATCCATGAAGGCATGGCCTATCTGTGCCTGAATGACTTTGAACCCTATACCGCTGATCTGGCCTGTGCGCCGTTGGCGGCCGAAGGTGCGGGACACATCTGTCTTGGGGCAACGGCCTTTGTCCATATCGGCGCAACATGCCTTGGCACCGGAAAGGATGACCCTGAGCTTCGGGTTGCCTTTCGGCGCAGCGACCGGCCTGTG
>JBARVN010000112.1:0-13461 GCA_049646285.1 Albidovulum sp.
GCCTCCGCCACCGCCACCGCCGCCGCCTCCGCCTTCGCCGCTATCAGGAACGCAATCCGTTCCGACTGTATGCGGATTGAGCAGGGGGGTGATCTGTCAGCTTTGGCGCTTTGGTCCGATGACAACCCACTGGCAGAGGACTGGCTGACAACCCGGCGCGATTGGCGCGCCAAGGGCTGGAGCTTCTGGATCAGCTGGTACGAAGACGCGCTTGCCGGGCGAGAGCCGGATTGGACGCTGCTGGAAAAGGTTGCGCTGATCCCGGATGAGATCTGGGAGCACGGTGCCGAGGCGGTGAATGCGCGGATTGCCGAGATTGTCGACGATCAATCAGGGCGTGCCGATGATCAGGTCGGTCTTGATACCATGCATCCCAACGTCGAACTCTCACTTGAGAGAAACGCCCGCGTGATTTGTGTGCAGCTTGAGGCCTTGCGTATGTTCGTCGAAGATGAAGTTCAGCGCGTGCGAGGACAAAACAGCCTGACCTGCGGCGATCACGATGCGATTTCGGTGCGTATTGAGCAACTGACCAAGATCATCGAGGCAGTCACGCTGATGCGTGAGGCGCTTGACGAAGGTCCCGGCAGATCTGGGAAGGCGCTGACGGTGATCGAGGCGCAGCTTCCGAAAGTGGTCGATGCGGCGGACGATGCGGTTGCGCTAGGAGGTTCGCTGGAGGCGAGTGCGACGGTTGTGAATATGGCGGTTAGCATCAAAATTCTGGTCGACGCAGGAACGCCGGGAACACTTGCTGCTGGCTATGCATTTGCCGAGATGGGGTGGGGTAAGATTACAGGGTATTTCAAGCGACGTTGAGCGGCCTCGATTTGTTCAGGCTTGCGGCCTTGGGGTTTGCGCTCTAACTCATCTGCCCATGACAATGACCCTTCCATCCGTTCGCGGCACTCTCACGCCCAACCGCTCCCTGGCGGATCTGACGTGGTTGCGTGTGGGCGGGCCTGCGGATTGGGTGTTTCAGCCTGCGGATCTTGAGGACCTTTGTGCGTTTCTGGCCGCCCTTGATCCCAGCGTGCCGGTGTTTCCCATGGGCGTGGGGTCCAACCTTATCGTGCGCGATGGCGGTATTCGCGGTGTGGTGATCCGGCTGGGCCGGGGGTTTAATGCGGTTTCGCTTAACGGTACCCGCGTGACTGCCGGGGCGGCCTGTCTGGATGCGCAGGTGGCCAAACGCGCGGCCGAAGCGGGGCTTGACCTGACATTCTTGCGCACAATCCCCGGTGCCATTGGCGGCGCCGTGCGGATGAACGCCGGATGTTACGGTGTCTATACGGCGGATCATTTCGTGCAAGCCACGGTGGTGATGCGCGATGGCACGCTCCGGGTGATCAAAGGGCCTGAGATGGGCTTTGCCTATCGCAGCTCAGCCTTGCCGGAGGGCGCGGTTGTTGTTGAGGCGGTATTTGATGCGCCTCGGGCTGATGCGGATGGATTGCGGGCCAAGATGGATGAGCAGGTCGCCCGGCGCGATGCGACGCAGCCGGTAAAGGACCGCTCGGCGGGATCGACCTTTCGCAATCCGGCCGGATTTTCTTCGACCGGGCGTGCCGATGACGTGCATGACCTGAAGGCGTGGAAGCTGATCGAGGACGCCGGTTTGCGCGGTGCGCGCCGGGGTGGGGCGCAGATGAGCGAGAAGCATCCGAACTTTTTGATCAACACCGGAGCGGCCAGCGCCGCCGATCTGGAAGGTTTGGGCGAAGAGGTCAGAAAAAGGGTTTTCCAAACCAGCGGTTTGACGTTAGAGTGGGAAATTATGCGCGTCGGTGAAACTTCACCTCAGGCAGGCGCATAAAAACCTAAGAACAGCGGCCCAAAAAGGGCCGGGACGAGGCACAAGTGGCGGGTATGTCGAGCAGGACAGCCTCCAAAGTGGCGGTACTGATGGGTGGACCTTCCGCTGAGCGGGAGGTGTCGCTTGTGAGCGGGCGCGAATGCGCCAACGCCCTGCGGGAGGCGGGATATGAGGTGGTTGAGCTTGATGCTGGCCGCGACCTGCCCGCACGTCTGGCAGCGATTGCCCCCGATATTTGTTTCAACGCTTTGCATGGTCGCTGGGGCGAAGATGGCTGTGTTCAGGGCATGCTGGAATGGCTGGGCATGCCCTATACCCATTCCGGTGTGCTGGCCTCGGCCCTTGCCATGGACAAAAGCCGCGCCAAGAACGTATTCCGCGCCGCCGGTCTGCCGGTGGTCGAAAGCCTTCTGGCCCCCAAGGCCGAGGTGATGGCCCGTCACGTCATGGCCCCGCCCTATGTCGTCAAACCCAATGCCGAAGGCTCGTCCGTCGGCGTTTATATCGTGGATAAGGATGCAAACTCCCCGCCGCATCTCGGTCCCGAGATGCCCGATATTGCAATGGTTGAAGCCTATGTTGCGGGGCGTGAGCTGACTTGCTCGGTTCTGGGCGCGCGTGCGATGGCCGTGACCGAGATCTTCGCGGCGGGTTGGTATGACTATCACGCAAAATATGCCGAAGGCGGATCAACCCATTGCTGCCCGGCCGAGATACCGGCCGAGATTGCGGCCGCCTGTCAGGACTATGCATTGCGCGCGCATCAGGCTTTGGGCTGCGCGGGTCTCAGCCGGTCAGATTTTCGGTGGGATGACACCCAAGGTCTGGCGGGGCTGTTCATTCTTGAGACAAACACCCAGCCAGGCATGACACCCACGTCGCTCAGCCCTGAACAGGCGGCGGCAGAAGGCATGTCCTTCCCCGCCCTTTGCGCCTGGATCGTGGAGGATGCCTTATGCAGCCGCTAAGAGCGCCCGAGCGCCGATATACCAGTCGCCCGGCGCGCAACAGCGATCCGGCGCCGTCGCGGATGGCCTACCGAATTGAGCGGCTGTGGCTGACACCGGCGTTCCGGCTGGCGATGCGCGTTGGCCTGCCGTTTGTTCTGAGTTTTGCGGCGCTGAGCGGGTATCTGGCGAGTGATGCGCGACGGGCAGAGATTGCAAAGACCTATGCCGAACTGCGCCAAAGCGTCGAGGAACGCCCTGAGTTCATGGTGCGTCTCATGGCCATTGATGGCGCTTCTGCGCCCGTCGCCGAAGCTGTACGTGCGATGCTGCCGGTTACGCTTCCGGCGTCATCCTTCAAGCTGGATCTGGAGGCCACGCGCGCGTCGATCGCACAGATTGATGCGGTGGCCTCGGCGGAACTTCATGTGCGCAAAGGCGGCATCTTGCAGGTGACGATCACCGAACGTCAGCCGGCGATGCTGTGGCGCTCCGTTCGCGGGCTGGAAATGCTCGACCCAACCGGCCACCGCGTTGCGACCCTGCTGGACCGCGCCGCCCGACCCGACCTGCCGGTGATTGCGGGCGAAGGGGCGGACGCCCACGTGCCTGAGGCGCTGGAGATCCTGGCCGCAACACGCCCTATCGCCAACCGTATCCGCGGCCTTGTGTTTGTGGGTGAGCGGCGCTGGGATCTGGTTTTAGACCGAGGACAGCGCGTGATGCTGCCAGAAATTGATCCTGTGCCCGCTTTGCAGCGCCTGATTGCCCTTGATACGGCTCAAGACATGCTGGGGCGGGATCTGACCGTCGTTGACATCCGCAACCCTGATCGCCCGACCGTTCGTCTGGGCGGGGCCGGGGATGAAACCCTCACAAGCCTCAATACAAAGGTGGCTGCACCATGACCGATCTTTACCAGTCTCAACGTGCCATGCGGAACATGCGCCGCACCGCCATTCAGCGCGGCGTGGTGGCGGTGCTGGACATGGGGTCATCCAAAATTGCCTGTCTGGTGCTTCGGTTCGACGACCCCGATGCGATCCGCGAAGACGGGTTGGGTTCGCTGGCCGGGCAGTCGCAATTCCGCGTGATTGGTGCGGCCACAACGCGGTCACGCGGGGTGCGTTTCGGTGAAGTGGACGCGATGCAAGAAACCGAGCGTGCAATCCGCACCGCCGTTCAGGCCGCGCAGAAAATGGCCCAGACCCGGGTTGACCATGTGATTGCGTGTTTTTCAGGCGCGCGGCCGCGCAGTTACGGATTGGCCGGCGAAATTCAGCTGGTGGACGGGCAGGTCGGTGACATCGACGTAGCGCGGGTGCTGTCGGCCTGTGACGTGCCCGATTTCGGGGCAGGGCGCGAAGCACTGCATGCGCATCCGGTGAATTTTGCCATTGATCACCGGTCTGGCCTGGGTGACCCGCGCGGCCATGTCGGCAACAAGCTGGCGGCTGACATGCACTTGCTGACCATTGACACCAATGCTGTGCAAAACCTGATCCGCTGTATCCGGCGATGTGACCTTGAAGTCGCAGGGCTTGCATCCTCATCCTATGTCTCGGGCCTGTCGTCGCTTGTCGAGGATGAGCAAGAACTGGGGGCGGCGTGTATCGACATGGGCGGTGGATCCACCGGCGTGTCGATCTTTATCAAGAAGCACATGATCTTTGCAGAAAGCGTGCGGCTTGGCGGCGATCATGTCACCTCGGATATTTCCAAAGGTCTGCAAGTGCCCTTGGCGACAGCGGAACGGATCAAAACCATCCATGGAGGCGTTCACGCTACCGGTATGGATGACCGCGAGATGATTGAGATTGGGGCTGATTGCGGCGATTGGGAAAAAGATCGCCGTCAGGTCAGCCGGACCGAGTTGATCGGCATCATGCGCCCGAGGGTCGAAGAGATCCTGGAAGAGGTGCGCACCATTCTGGACGCCGCCGGGTTTGACCAGCTTCCCAGCCAGCAAATCGTGCTGACCGGCGGTGCAAGTCAGATCCCCGGGCTGGATATGTTGGCGGCGCGAATCCTTGGACAAAATGTGCGACTCGGCCGGCCTTTGCGGGTTCAAGGTTTGCCGCAGGCAGCCACGGGCGCTGCGTTTTCTTCAACCGTAGGGCTGTGTTTGTTTGCAGCTCACCCGCAAGACGAGTGGTGGGATTTTGAGATTCCAGCCGACAAGTACCCTGCGCGTTCTTTGCGCAGAGCTGTTAAATGGTTTAAAGACAACTGGTAACCGCAATTTGTTGATGTGTAGGCGAAATGCCGCTGGTTCGGGATCGCGACACACCATATTTTGTGTCTGAAAGGCGTTTTTTTCGTGACCTTGAGGCATTCACGCTCTAAAATCGCTGCAATGCGGATTAGGCGACCGGGTTTTGGTCGGGGATAAGACAGGCGGATAACAATGGCATTGAATTTGACGATAAACGATCGGGAAGACCTGAAGCCGCGCATTACTGTGTTCGGGGTTGGTGGTGCTGGCGGTAACGCCGTGAACAATATGATTGAACAGGCGCTGGAAGGCGTTGAGTTCGTTGTGGCGAATACGGATGCTCAGGCGCTTCAGCAAAGCCATTCGACTGCGCGCATCCAGATGGGTGTGCGGGTTACCGAAGGTCTGGGTGCCGGTGCGCGCCCGTCGGTTGGTGCCGCCGCCGCCGAAGAAACCATTGAAGAAATCGTAGACCATCTGGCTGGCGCACATATGTGCTTTATCACTGCAGGTATGGGTGGGGGCACCGGAACCGGCGCTGCGCCAATCATTGCTCAGGCTGCGCGCGAGTTGGGTGTGCTGACCGTTGGTGTCGTGACCAAGCCATTCCAGTTTGAAGGTGCCAAGCGCATGCGTCAGGCTGATGAGGGCATTGAGGCGCTGCAAAAGGTTGTTGATACGCTGATCATCATCCCGAACCAGAACCTTTTCCGCCTGGCCAATGAAAAGACCACCTTCACCGAAGCCTTCGCCTTGGCGGATGACGTTCTTTACCAAGGTGTCAAAGGTGTCACCGACTTGATGGTGCGCCCCGGCCTGATCAACCTTGATTTTGCCGATGTCCGCTCGGTCATGGATGAGATGGGCAAGGCGATGATGGGCACCGGCGAAGCGTCCGGCGAAGATCGTGCCATTCAGGCGGCCGAGAAAGCCATCGCCAACCCGCTGCTGGATGAAATTTCACTGCGTGGCGCAAAAGGCGTGTTGATCAACATCACAGGTGGTTCGGATCTGACATTGTTTGAACTGGACGAGGCCGCAAACCGGATCCGCGAAGAAGTGGACCCGGACGCCAATATCATCGTTGGCTCCACATTGGATGATGCGATGGCTGGCATGATGCGGGTTTCCGTTGTGGCGACTGGCATTGATGCAAACGTGAGCCAGGTGGAAATGCCAACCGCGCGTCGTCGTCTGGCAGAACCGCTGTCTCAACCTGCGGTCTTGGAAGAAAAAGCACCGGAACCCGCGCAGGTTCAGATGGCAGCGCCTGAACCGGCACAGGCTGTAGCGGCGTCGGAAGAGCCATCGCTCTTTGACGCTGAAAGCGCAGGTGGTGATCTTCCACCCCCGGCGTACCGCCCCGAGCCTGTGCGCGCAGAAAGCCTGCATGTTGAGGATGATGCGCAAGGATTTGTGGCACCGCGTGCGCGTGCGCCCGGAACGCCAACGCCTGAGGCGATGGCCCGTCTTCAGGCAGCCGTCAGCCGGCAGCCCGGTCAGGCCGCGCGCACTGCAGCACAACAGCCAGCCCCTGCAGCGCAGCGCCCAGTCGTGGGCCAGCCGCAGCAACGATTGGCCGAAAAGCCCCGTTTCGGCATCAACACTTTGCTGAACCGCATGGCGGGGCACGCCCCGGAAGCGGCCGACCGTGCAGAACGCCCGGCACCCCAAATTCGCCAGCAGCCGCAGGTTTCGGCGGCCTATGATGACGAGCCGGAAGTGGACGCCGATCAAGAGCGGATCGAGATTCCGGCCTTCCTGCGCCGTCAGGCGAACTGAGAATCGGTCACAAATGGAATGGAAGGGGCTGACTTCGGTCAGCCCTTTTTCTTTTGATATCAGCTATATACAAGATGAAGTGATCATCAGCGGCGGACCACAGCCTATGTTTCGTTAAAATGTTACATTCGGTTGCAAAGAGTGAGTTGAGCTTCCGCACCGCGCCGACTACCTCAGCATCAGCAAAAGACCGCCCTACCGGTGGCATGAGGCAACGGTGCAAACGACTATACGATCATCGATAACCTTCTCGGGCCGTGGCCTTCATTCAGGCCGCCCCGTTCGCATGACGGTTCATCCGGCCTCTGCAGAATATGGTATCTGGTTTCGCCGCACGGATGTGATTGGCACTGACGCAATGATACAGGCGCATTGGTCAGCCGTGTCAAATGCGACCTTGTGCACGGTAATTTCCAACGCGGCCGGTACGAAGGTTTCAACGATTGAACACCTTATGGCGGCGCTTGCGGGCTGTGGTATCCACAATGCGCTGATTGAAATTGACGGTGCCGAAGTGCCGATCCTTGATGGATCTGCGGCCCCCTTCGCAGCGGCTTTCCTGGCGCGCGGCATCCGCGAACATGACGCGCCTCTGCGTGTATTTGAAATTCTCGAAACCGTCGAAGTGCGTGACGGTGACGCTGTGGCCCGGCTGGAGCCGGCAAGCACGCTTGAAATCGACTTTCAGATCGAGTTTTCCGATTCTGCAATTGGGCGGCAGGAAAAACATCTGGTCATGGCCAATGGCGCATTTTTGCGCGAACTCTCTGACAGCCGCACCTTCTGCCGTCAGGCCGACGTTGATGTAATGCGGGCCAACGGTTTGGCGCTTGGCGGTACTCCTGGTGAAAACGCTGTGGTGTTTGACGGCGACAAAGTGCTGAGCCCGGGTGGCCTGCGCCACAAGGATGAGCCTGTGCGCCACAAGATGCTTGATGCGCTTGGGGATCTTGCGTTGGCCGGTGCACCAATTCTGGGCCGCTACACAGGCACGCGCGCTGGTCATGCCATGACAAACCGGCTGTTGCGCGCCCTCTTTGCCAACCCGGCGGCCTTTCGCGTCGTCGAATGCAGCGAAGCACAGCGCCATCGACTGCCCGGCGCCTCAATCAGCCGCGCTGATATTCCCGCTGTTGCCTGAACCGTCCTGCCCGGACGAAAGGCGTTTTGCGCCCCAGATTTTTCTGTGCTAGACGAAGCGAATAGGGTAGGGATGCCGGTCTGAACGACAGGCGTTTTCGCGCCAAGAAACGTAAAGGCTGGAACGAGGTAGGCAGGTCATGGGGTTGGGCAACAGAGCGGCCAAACTTGTCGGTGGCCTCGCGCTTGCGGCCATGCTGAGCGCATGTGGCGGCGGCAATCAAGAGCCGGATCTTGAACAGCAGAATGCTGAGCAGATCTATAAGCTTGGCGAATATCAGCTGGAAACCAGCCGCAAAGGCAAAGACGCCGTAAAATATTTTGCGGAAGTCGAGCGGTTGTACCCCTATTCAGAATGGGCCAAGCGCGCGTTGATCATGCAGGCCTTTGCCTACCACAAAGACCGCGATTATGAGAACAGCCGTGCCACCGCACAGCGCTATATCGATACCTATCCGGCCGAGGAAGACGCGGCCTACGCCAAATATCTTCTGGCCCTGTCCTATTATGATCAGATCGATGAGGTTGGCCGCGATCAGGGCCTGACCTTCCAGGCACTTCAGGCATTGCGGGCCGTCATCGAAGAATACCCCGACAGCGACTATGCCAGATCTGCGATCCTCAAGTTCGATCTTGCCTTTGACCATCTGGCGGCCAAGGAAATGGAGATCGGGCGCTATTACCTCAAGCGCAAGCATTACAGTGCCGCGATCAACCGGTTCCGCGTGGTGGTTGAGAATTTCCAAACCACGTCCCATGTGCCCGAAGCATTGCACCGGTTGGTGGAAAGCTACCTGATCCTTGGCTTGACCGATGAGGCACAGACCGCGGGTGCGATTCTGGGTCATAACTTCAAGTCAACCGATTGGTATCAGGACAGTTTTGCGCTGCTGACCGGACAAGGACTGACGCTTGAAGCCAAAGGTGATAGCTGGCTGGCGAAGGTTTACCGTCAGGTGATCCGGGGCGAATGGTTGTGACCTTCGGTGGGGGCACACCCCACCTAACGGGCTGATGCGATGCTTCGTTCGCTAGAAATACGAAATATGTTGCTTATTGACCGGCTGGATCTGGATTTCCGGTCGGGGCTGAATGTGCTGACCGGTGAAACCGGGGCTGGAAAGTCGATCCTTCTTGATTGCTTAGGCTTTGTGCTTGGTTGGCGTGGGCGTGCGGAATTGGTGCGGGCCGGTGCGGATCAGGGTGAGGTGACGGCGGTCTTCGACCTGCCAGAAGGCCACGCTGCGCGCCATGTGCTGGAAGAGGCCGGGCTAGGCGTCGAGGATGAGCTGATCTTGCGCCGGGTCAATCACGCTGATGGCCGCAAAACCGCCTATGTCAATGACAGGCGCAGTTCGGGCGAGGTGCTGCGCGCCCTGTCCGAGACGTTGATTGAACTGCACGGTCAGCACGATGACCGGGGTCTTTTAAACCCACGCGGTCACCGCGCGTTGCTTGACGCCTTTGCCGGGGCTGATCTGATGGCCGTTCGAAAAGCCTGGGGTGCACGCGCGGTCGCTGCCAAAGCGCTGGCCACCGCCGAGGCTGATCTTGCGGCAATGCAAGCCGAAGAAGAATTCTTGCGCCATGCTGTGGCTGAGCTTGTCGCGCTTAACCCAGAGCCGAACGATGAGTCGGTTCTGGATGCGCGCCGTCGCCAGATGCAGGCCGGTCAACGCATCCGCGACGATGTGGCCAAGGCCCTGACAGCGCTTGGACCCGGCGGTGCAGAAGGGTTGATGGCGGATGCGGGGCGCTGGCTTGAGGGCGTGGCAGACAAAGCAGAAGGCGCGCTCGATACGGCCCTTGCGGCCCTTGCCCGTGCGATGACCGAGCTGGGGGAGGCGGCCGACGGGGTCGAACGCTGCCTCCATGCGCTCAGCTTCGATCCGCATGAGATGGAAGCCGTGGAAGAGCGGCTTTTTGCGATCCGGGCGCTGGCCCGCAAACACGCGGTACTGGCGGATGACCTTGGCCCATTCACCCAAGGGCTTGTCGATAGGCTTGAGGCTTTGGATGGTGGTGCAGGCAAAATCCGCGGGCTGCGGGCCGGCCTCGATCAGGCACAAGCCACATATGATGCCGCCGCGCAGATTCTGTCGGCCACGCGCCAGGCTGCGGCCAAGGCGCTGGATATCGCGATTGGCGCGGAACTCGCGCCCTTGAAAATGGAACGCGCGCATTTCACCACGGTGATCAGCCCGACCGACCCCGGCCCTGACGGTGTGGATGATGTGGCCTTCACCGTGGCCACCAACCCCGGCGCACCCGCAGGCCCGCTGAACCGTATCGCGTCGGGCGGCGAGCTGTCGCGGTTCTTGCTGGCGCTGAAGGTCTGCCTTGCGCGCGGTGGTGATACACTGACGATGATTTTCGATGAGATTGACCGGGGTGTTGGCGGGGCAACGGCGGATGCCGTGGGCAAACGGCTGGCGCGACTGGCTGAAACCGCACAGATCCTTGTGGTCACGCATTCGCCGCAGGTTGCCGCGCGTGGGGCGCATCACTGGCGGGTGGAAAAGCGCGTGGCCGATGCGGTCACAACCTCAACGGTCACGGCCCTGTCACCAGACGCGCGGATTGACGAACTGGCGCGCATGCTGGCCGGTGAGAATGTGACAGACGCGGCCCGTGCGGCTGCGGTTGCGCTTTTGACGGGCTGACAAGAAACGCTACTGTGCGCAGATCCCTTGCAGCGCCACCCATTCGGTGTCGGTCAGGGCCGATGCGGGCGCAGGTGTCGCCCGAAACGGGTCGGCCTCGATCAACCCCAGAACCGTTTCACCGGTTGGATCCAGCGCATAGGCATAGGGCGTTGTGGCGACCCCGGCGTTGGCAAAGCGTTGGATCAGGGCCGCATCAGCCACCGACGTTGCTCGCGCTGTCAGCAGCTCTTCTCCATAGCCCGCAAGGGCACCATCGGGCAGGTTGCCGGTGGTCAACAGGCGCAGCGTGGCCCCCATACCGGCATGGCGCAAAATTCCGGTCATCGGGTCAGAAGCTTCGCGCCGCAGGGTTTCGGCAAGGATCATGCCCAAGGCCACATCCGGCGAGCGGTCCGCGTCAAAAAGCTGCTTTGAGAGCAAGATCAACCCGCCGGGCAGATGTGCCGTGGTGGTTATCCCTTGCGGCAGAACCACAAGCCTGTCCGCGCCGCCCGGCAACTCTGTGCCAAGCTTGGCCAATACTTCGCTGCCCTCAGGCCCCTTGCACGGGCGTCCGGTCAGCCGGGTCAGATCAGCAAGGGCCATCCGCCCGATTTCAAGCTGTTTTGAGGCGGGCAGAGCGGCGGCGGTATGGCTGACAAGGGTGCGGGGCAGCCACAAAAGCCCCAGCGCCAGAACCGCGCCGATCATCGCCACCACAAACGCCCCGCGCACCCGTCCGGGATGCGGACGCCGCGCCTCGATCAGCTTGTGCACTTTGGCGATGGCCGCGATCATCGCCTCATCATCAATCTCCAGCGCTTCGCCCGCATCTTCGCCGGGGGCGAAAAGGGCAGGGCTGCGGCCGGGATTAAGGCGGATTACGGCGGGCAAGGACCAATGGGTCAGGGCGCGGGCGTTGCGGGGGTCGGAAATCACCAGCGTGGCATCGCCGAACGACACGATCACCTCACGGCGCTGCGCATCGGGCGCTTCGCGCCACAGGCCGGTACATTCCAGCCGCTGATATTCCGATAGGGCGGTCATGTCTGGGGACGGGCCTGCTCATTGCCTCTGATTGAGGATGAGGATAGCGGATCAAAGCGAGGGGGACAATCGGGATGGGGGCAGCTAGTGCTTTCGCGCGCTGGCCTCAGATCTTGCTGTTCAGTATTAAGGTGGCCGATGTTGGTGACTCTGTGCGCTGGCACGTCGGGATGCGGGACGTAGCCGCTTTTTGCTCACGCAGCGAATGCAAGTGTCGAAATCGATCGCATCTGCGGCACTGGAAGTTCGGCGATGCGGCGAATTTTCCCAGGCCGGCCGTTCGATCGCGTAAGAACGGGTTGATTCCAAACTGACCCTTCGTTGCAAGCGGTTTGAAAGTAAGGCCGCATATGTTGAATACGCATCACCGCCGCAACTCACTACCGGTGCGCAACTTTCTCGAAACGCAAAACGAAGACAAGCAATACGAACCCGGTTCAAGTGCATTGAATCCGGTAATTCTCTTTCTCAACTCGAACACATAGGATGTCTTCATACATGGGCAAATGTCCATTTCTCCCGCCATACTTTAAAACTTGGATATGCCATGCGCAGATATCTCTGCCCGAATTGCAGCAATCAGGTTCACTTTGACAACAACCGGTGCATCAATTGCAGCTCGGTTTTGGGATACCTGCCGCTCAAAGATCAAATGCTGGTGTTGGAAAATGCATCGGTTGCTTCGGCTGACGGACATCAGCCTTGTGCAAACCGGAACCTGATCGGGTGCAACTGGATATGCGAAGCTTCAGAGCCGGATCAGCTTTGCCTCAGCTGACTGCATACCACAAAGATCCCGAACCTGTCAGATGATGAAAAGCGAGGCCGTTGGGGGAGACTGGAACGGGCCAAGCGGCGGCTGTTCTATGCCCTGATCAAATTTCAACTTCCCATTGATGCACCCCCGAACCTGTCCAAAGGTGCTCTGCATTTTGAACTACTGGCCGATGAAGTGCACCCCGACGGCAAAGAAAAGCGCGTTATGACGGGCCATTATCAGGGTCGCATTACGATAAACATTGATGAAGCAGATGATGCGATCCGCGAAAAAAACCGCACGGCCCTTGGGGAACCTTACCGAACCCTGATTGGCCACTTCCGGCATGAGGTGGCGCACTACTATTGGGACAAGTTGATTGCAGGCACAGATATGATCCACGCCTGCCGTGCCTGTTTCGGGGATGAACGTCAAGATTACAGCAAGGCCTTGGAAACATACTATGCCAATGGGGCCGCATCAAATTGGCAGGACAGTTTCGTCAGCGAATATGCAGGCGCACACCCGTGGGAAGACTTTGCCGAGACATGGGCGCATTATTTTCACATGGTTGGCGGGTTGGAGACGGCCTATGCTTACGGGATTAATCCGCAGCCGCTGCATTTCGGCGCTCCTGTTCTGGTTCAACTGGCCGACCCCTATCATGTCTCGGATATCGACACCTTGATTGAACACTGGATACCGCTCACGGTAGCCATGAACGCGATGAACCGCTCGATGGGCAACCGTGATTATTATCCTTTTGTTCTTACGCCGCAAATCTCTGCCAAGCTGAAATTCGTGCATGATCTGATCGAACTGGTCTAACCCTTTCGGCGCAAATCAAGGGTGAACGGAAATTCCGGATGCGGCGTTTCCGGCTGCGGCTGATAGGAACCGGGTGTATGTCCATGTGGCTGGAACCGGGCAAGACGGCGTGCCTCGGCCTCGTTGGCATTTATGGGAAACGTATCATAATTGCGCCCGCCAGGATGGGCAGCATGATAGGTACAGCCGCCAACGGCGCGGCCTGTCCAGCGGTCGTAAATATCGAAAACCAAGGGCGCATCAATCGGCAAAACCGGATGCAGCGCGCTGGCAGCCTTCCACGC
>JBARVN010000113.1:0-13052 GCA_049646285.1 Albidovulum sp.
AGCTGAGGTTATTGTTGTGCCCGGCATTTTCATAGGTAGGCGGGGCGGTGGCCCCGATGGCGGAAAAGACGCCCGGGATAACTTCGACCGGCTTTGAATAAAGAACCGAGCCCGGATATTGATCGGCAATATCTTCGCTGCCAAAGGCGGGCGCGGCCACAAGGGCAAGCGCAAGAGCAAAGTGTTTCATACTCATCCCTCTCGCACGAATGTGTAGCCCGATGATGTCTTGTCGACATATCCCAGCCCGTTCCCCTGCAAGTGATACCCAATCACCTGCGTCTTATCATGGGCAAGTTGATCAATCAGGGAAACGCGCGTTTGCGCGGCCAGCTCCTGATCCTGATCGGATCCTGACGGCCATTCCGGCTTTGCAAATGCGATGTGATCATTGCCAATGCAATCACCAAGGATCATCACGGCTTCGGACCCGTTTCGCACTTCAAATGCCATATGGCCGGGCGTGTGGCCAAATGATGCACGGGCCGCGACACCGGGAATGATTTCTTCGCCGTCGCTAAAGAAGGCGATCTTGTCGCCGATCGACTGCAATCTGCGCGCGGCACCAACCGCGAACGAAACCCGGTCGCCATCAATCGTGCTGACGGTGTTTGGGTCCATCCAATAGTCCCATTCGGTTTTCCCGATCATATAGTTCGCCTGAGCAAAGAGAAGATCGTCAAAATCATCCAGCAGTCCCCAAAGGTGATCTGGGTGCGCGTGGGTAAAGACGATATCGGTGACGTCCTCGGGTGCCACACCAAGGGCGGCCAACGAGTTTAGCAAAATCCCGGAATTGGGGGAAAAATCCGGCCCCGAGCCAACATCAAACAAAACGGTCCGCTCTGCACTGCGCATCAAGGTCACATTGCACGGAGGCGTCAGAACCTCACCAGACAGGCCATATTTCTGCAAGATCGGTTGCAGTTCATCTTGGGGCATCGGATCAAAGATGAAACCCGCCGGCAGCGTCAAAGATCCGTCACTCACCACATTGAGTTTGATATCCCCCAAAGTCACTTGCGCGAATGTAGCCCGGGGCAGCAGCCCAAGCGCGGCGCCTGCGGTCAAACCGGCCCCACAGGCAAGAAAATCCCGTCTTGAAAACGCCATGCCGCCTCCAGTAATTCTATTATTCGAATATGTAGTATTTTGACGCTGCGAACAAGAGTAAGCCCACCGGCAGGCATATCCAGCCCTTCTGTGTGGTCGAAAGTGCGGAAAACCCGGTTCTGTGCGGGGGCGCTTTGGGTGGCACCGCGATGTTACCACCCATTCCAGTCGTGCCGCGTGCCCGGCGAAAGACTATCCCTTTGTGCGATATTGCGGATCTTTGGTCTATGACCTCATTTATTTCGTCCATACCCGATGGATTAGTCACTTGTGTCCGTGGCACCTGTCGCAGACTGTTGCAGGGATGCCAGTGGATATTGCACCATGAACGACCCGACAAAACCGCCCCCCAGACGCCGCCGGGCAGGTGGCCGAAGCGGTGTTGATGGTGCGTCGCCAGAGCGGGCCCAACCCCGCGCTGCGCCGATGGCCGGCCGCCTGAGGCCGCTGGATGACGCAGGGCTGGCGCACATCCATAGGGCGTCTCTGGAAATACTCGATCTGATTGGCATGAAAGACGCCCCACCCGTCGTGATCAGGGCGATCACCCAACGGGGTGGCCGCCTGACCGATGATGGCCGGCTGACGTTTCCAACCGCATTGGTGGCAGAGGCGATGGCCGGGTTCCGGCGCGGTTTTACGCTGTTTGGGCGCGCACCGGGGCGCGATCTTGACCTGTCAGGCGCGCATGTTCACGCAGGTTCTGGTGGTGCCTCTCCGCATATTGTCGATTTTCAGGATGGGCGCTACAGACCGGCAACGTTGGCCGATCTTTATGACGCCGCGCGTCTTGTGGATACGCTCGACAATGTGCAGTTCTTTTCGCGCTCGATGATTGCGGGCGATATGACCTCGACGCATGATCTGGACATCAACACCGTCTTTGCCTCGCTTGCCGGTACATCCAAACATGTGATGGTCAGCGCCAGCAGCGCGGCCCATGTCCATGACATTGCGCAGATCTGCTACGCCATCGCTGGATCCGAACAGGCGTTTCGCGATCGCCCCTTCTTGTCCCTGAACATCAATCACGCCGTACCACCGCTGCGCTTTGACCCTGAGGCGTGCGAAGTGATGGCGGAGGCTGTAAGGTTGGGCCTGCCTGTTATGGTCAACACATTTGGTCAAATGGGCGCATCTAGCCCTGTCACACTGGCAGGCTGTCTTGCCCAGACCAATGCTGAAACCCTCGCAGGTATGGTGTTCGCCTGGGTGCTCGACCCGAATGTGCGCGCGGTCTACGGCGCGCGACCCATGGTGACGGATTTGCGGACGGGCGGCATGGCAGGAGGCGGCGGCGAGCAGGCCCTTCTGACGGCCGCCGCGACCCAAATTGCGCGGCACTATGATTTGCCAAACTCGACGATTGCCGGGGCCACGGACAGCAAGCTGGCCGATGTGCAGGCGGGGTATGAAAAGGCGCTGGCCGTCAGCATGGCGGCACAAGCCGGGTCGAACCTGATCACGCAGGCGGCTGGAACCCAAGCGGGCCTTATGGCCACCTCCTTTGAAGCCTATGTCATCGACAACGACATGCTGGGCGCCATTTTGCAATCCGCCGCGCCTATTGAGGTCAGCGCGCAGACGCTGTCCACTGACACCATAGCCCAAACCGTGCGAGGCGAAGGCCATTTTCTGGGCAATGCTGATACCTATGCCAGAATGAAATCCGACTTCGTCTATCCGGCCCATGCTGATCGCCAGCCCCCAGACGCGTGGTTGGCCAGCGGCGCGCCTACGATCAATTCGGCTGCACGAAACACCGTGGCAAAGACGCTTGCCTGCCACTTCCCGCGTCACATCCCGGAACATGTCGAAGCAGACATACGGGCAAGGTTTAATATTTTGCTGCCAGCAGCAAGGATGCAAAGCACATGAAAATTGCTGTAATTGGCGTGGGGGCCATGGGGTCAATCTATGCGGCCTTGCTGGCGGATGCCGGCCATGAGGTTTGGGCTGTGGATACCTGGGCCGACCATGTCAAGGCTATCAACGAACATGGGCTGCGGGTCGACGGGGCCAGCGGTGACCGGACGGTCAAAACCATCCGTGCGACCTGCGATATTGCCGATGTCGGAATATGTGATCTGTGCCTGATCGCGACGAAGGCGTCGGGTGTTGGCGCTGCGGCCAAAGCGGCTGCCGCGGTTATTGGCCCGAAGGCATTGGTCCTGACCATCCAAAACGGCCTTGGGGCAGGGGACCGCATTGCCCAACATATCTCGCCCGAAAACGTATTGCTTGGCGTTGCCGACGGGTTCGGGGCCTCGATGAAGGGTCCAGGTCACGCCCACCACAATGCAATGAAACTGATCCGGATCGGTGAAATTGGTGGCGGGATCAGCGACAGGCTCTCGGCCGTCGAGCAGGTCTGGCAAAAGGCGGGCTTTAACGCGCGCGCCTTTGAAAACATCACCCAGCTGATCTGGGAAAAATTCCTGTGCAACGTGACGTTCAGCGCACCGTGCACGACCTTCAACAAGACTGTGGGTGAGCTGATGGCGCACCCCGAATACTGGCCGATTGCACTGGGCGCGATGAATGAGGCCTATCTGATCGCCGTGGCAAAGGGCGTGCCGCTGTCATTTGATGATCCGGTTGCCTATGTGACTGCGTTTGGCAGCAATATGCCGCAAGCCCGCCCTTCGATGCTGCTGGATCATATGGCGCACCGCCCCTCCGAGCTTGATGCGATCAATGGCATGGTCCCGGTCATGGGCCGCGTTCTGGGCATTGCCACGCCCTACAACGATACGCTAACCGCGATACTGCGCCAGCGTGAGGATGCTTTTACGGCAGATAAACCATGAATATCGGTTCATTCCTGTACGAAGGCCAAGCGCTTTACGGCACTTTTGTCGGCGATAAGGTCATTCCCGCCAGCGATGGGCTTCGCCAGCACTATCCCACTTTGCGCGATTTACTTGATGCGGGTGGGCTCGATGTGCTGCGCGCCGATACCGGGCGCTGCTCGGCTCATCTGCCACAAAGCAGCATTACCTTTCTGCCACCCATTCCAAACCCACGCAAAATCATCTGCGTGGGGATGAATTATGCCAAGCCCTACCCGGTTGATGGGGCTCCGCCGCCAAACCCTGAAAACATCATTCTCTTTGGTAAAGAGCGCGACACAGTTCTGGCCCATGGTGCCGGGTTGGTCATGCCGCACGGCGAGGCAGCACAAAGCTTTGACTACGAGGGCGAAATTGCCGTTGTGATTGGCAAGCCCGCGCGTCACGTCTCGGTCTTTGACGCACTGGACCACGTGCTTGGATATTCAATTTTCAACGACGGTTCGGTGCGCGATTGGCAAAAGCATTCGATCTACGCAGGCAAGAACTTTGCGCAATCCGGTGCATGGGGGCCGTGGATTACAACGGCTGACTTTCTTGGGCCGCCTGAAGATTTCCACCTGAGCGTCCGCTTGAATGGTGAACGAGTGCAATCCGCATATGGGCGTGAGATGATTTTCTCAGTGGCCCAGCAAATCGCTTATGCGTCTTCGCTGGCAACCCTGATGCCGGGTGACGTCATCGCGACAGGCTCGCCAGATGGCACAGGTGGAAGCCGCACCCCAAAACGGTATCTTCGCGACGGCGACACGATATCCATGTCGGTGTCAGGTATTGGGACCTTGGAAAACAGCGTGCGTTCCAAGTCGGCGTAACCCGCGGTAGTCTGGACGACTGGCCGGGGCTACGCGGCTTTGACGTCCAAAAGCTCTCTCCAGCGGTGGCAGGATACTTCATGCCCATCGCCGGGGTTTTCCAATTGCGGTTCTTCGACTTTGCAGCGGTCGATCGCAAAGGGGCAACGGGTGTGGAATTTGCAGCCCGGTGGCTGATTTGTCGGGGATGGGATCTCACCCTCAAGCTTTTGGGCGCCCCCCCGGTCGTCCGGGTCAAGCGAGGGGATCGCCGAAAAAAGAGCCTTGGTATAGGGATGGCGAGGAGCCGCGAACAATTGCCGCGTGGGGGCCGTTTCTACCAGGCGCCCCAGATACATCACCGCCAGATGATCGCAGGTATGGGCAACCACCGACAGGTCGTGACTGATGAACAGGAACGTCAGCCCCATATCGCGCTGGATTTGCTTGAGAAGGTTCAGCACGTCGGCCTGAATGGACACGTCAAGGGCTGCCACACTTTCATCGGCCACGATGAATTTCGGACCGGACACCAAGGCCCGCGCGATCGAAATGCGCTGACGCTGGCCGCCTGAAAAGGCATGCGGGAAGCGGCGAAGATGTTCCAGATTCAACCGGCATTTCGCGGCAATCTCACGCACGCGGGCGTCAGTTTCTTCGCGCGAATTGGTCAGGCCCATGACTTCCAAGGGCTCAGCGATAATGTCACGCACGGTCATGCGCGGGGACAGGGCCGCATAGGGATCTTGAAATATCAGCTGGGCGCGCTTGCGGTAATCCTTCAGCACCGGTCCCTTTATTGTGGTCAGATCAAGATCAACCTCACCATCTGTATACCGTGCTGTGCCGCCGGTTATGGGCACCGCCTTCAATAGTGCACGTCCCAGCGTGGTCTTGCCCGACCCGCTTTCGCCGACCAGCCCGAAGAATGAGCCTTTTTCGATATCCAGGCTGACATTGTCTACGGCCTTCAGGATGCTTTTGCCAAACAAGCCACTGCCGATACGGAAGCCAACTGACAGACCGCGGGCAGAAATGAGGGTATTATCGCTCATGCCTTGGCCCCTTCTTTGTGAATGTGGCAGGCCACGCGATGATGCGGGTCGATATGAACATCAAGTGGCAGGGCTGTCTTGCAAATATCGCCCAATACTTGCGGGCACCGCGTGTGAAACACGCATCCCGGCGGGCGTTCCAATGGGGATGGAATGTCGCCCGCAACCGGGGTCAGCGGCGCATCGAGATCATCCAGTTTGGGCAGAGCCGCCAGCAGGCCTTGCGTATAAGGATGCTTGGCCGTGCGGATCACGTCGCGCACCGGCCCTTCTTCAATCACGCGGCCCAGATACATGACGCTGACCTTGTCAGCCGTCTGTGCAATGACACCCAGATCATGGGTGATAAAGATGATGCCCATGTGAAACTCGGTCACCAGATCCTTCATCAGATCAAGGACCTGTGCCTGAATGGTCACGTCAAGTGCGGTCGTCGGCTCATCCGCGATCAGCAGCTTGGGCCGTGTGGAAAGCGCCATGGCGATCATTGCGCGCTGACGCATGCCACCCGAGAGTTCGAACGCATATTGGTTGAACCGGTTAGACGGATCGGAAATGCCGACACGGTCCAGCATCTCGACCGAAATTTCCTTGGCGCGGGCTTTGGACACGTCGCCGTGGATCTGCAACTGCTCGACCATCTGTGCCCCGATGGTGATCGCAGGCGCGAAACTGGCCATCGGTTCTTGGAAGATCATCGAGACCGCGCCGCCGCGCACCACCTTAAGTTCCTTCGACGTTTGCAGCGACAGGACATCTACTGGGCCGTCCTCGGTGTGCAACGTGATCTTGCTTTCAGGCGTATAGACGGCGTTCTTGGCGTTGAGATGCATCAGCGCCTTGGCGGTCACCGATTTGCCTGACCCGCTTTCGCCGACAAGCCCCATCACCTGACCCTTGTCGATCGTGAAACTCACATCATCAACGGCCGTAACCAGCCCTTCATCGGTCCTGAACTTCAAGGTCAGGTTTTTAACTTCGATCAGTGCGCTCATTTCTTCGTATCCGAATAGGGGTCAGCTGCATCGCGTAATCCGTCACCGACAAAGACAAAGGCCAGAACCAGCGCCACGAAGAAGATCACCGGGATAAAGTACCATTGATAATTCAACAGCACGTCCGCCTTTGAAACGTTTTGCATCAGCGCACCGAGAGAATTCACCGGGTCTTTCAGGCCCAGCCCAATGAAGGAAAGCGCGGTTTCTGAACGAACCATGTAGGGAAATGAGATCATCAGATCGACGATGATATAGCTTGTGAACGAAGGCAGCAGGTGGCGCCGGATCACATGGGTGGATGAAGCACCGCACAGCTCGGCCGCCAACACATATTCTTGTGTGCGTTCGGTCAGCAGGTGGGTTCGTACCCGCCGTGCCAGCGTGGGCCAACCGATCAGGCCCAAAATGATGGATATGAAAAAGAACCGCGTCTCAGAACTCCAGTGATCCGGCATGAAGGCCGCCAGCGCCATGAAAAGGGGGATCGAGGGCACGGTTCGGATCGCATCGGTGATCATCTGCAAGATGCTGTCAATCCAACCGCCGAAATACCCCGCAATACCGCCGATGATCAGGGCCAGTACAAATGAGATCATCACCCCCATTGTGCCCACCGCAAGCGAGGTCCAGATCGCGTGCAATGTTCGGCCGAAAATATCCTTGCCGCTCGCGTCAGTACCGAAAAGATGCAGTTTGCCGCCTTCAACGCCAAAGAGGTGGATGTTGGACCGGATCAGCGCGAAATCCACATCAAACGTTGTGCCCGGAAGATCCCATTTGGCGGAGACCATTTTATAGTCCCAATCCCGCGTGAAGAACTTCACATAAAGCCGCTCTTCGCGGTTTTCCGTGACTACCCAGCGGAAATTGGTTTTGATCGACCTTTCCCGTTCGGTCGAATAGACGAAAGGTCTTATGGAAAAGCCGTTCTCATCCCAAAATTTGGGGAATTGTGGCGGGCCGTTTTCATAGGTCTCGTCCCGGCCAGCGATCGTTGGGTCATAGGGCGACAGAAATGGCGCAAAAAGCCCCATGAGGATCATCAGCACCAGCGCCCAGGCCGCAATCATCGCCGTACGGTTCGACTGGAACCTTGCCCAGATCAGCTGGCCTTGTGACGCCGTGAAATAGGCCTCTTTGGCCTGTTGATCAACGCCGGTTTCAGTCGCTTTTTTTCGCAAGAACATCCGTCTATCCCATCATGCCGCGGCGTACGCGCGGGTCGATCAGGGCCAGCAAAATATCGGTGGCGAAGTTCAGTGCCACGATGCTGGCCGTCAAAAGGAAAATAATTGCCCCTGCCAACTGCTGATCGTTCGAACGCGCGAGCGATTCAAACAGCAGTGCGCCGGATTCCGTCAGCGTCAGGATCAGTGCAACAATCGGCAATTCGTTGAAGATCCGGTTGAGGTCAAACCCCAGTGAGTTGATCACCGGCCCCAAAGAATGCTTGGCAGGATAGCGCCATAGAAGCTTCGCCCCCGATACGCCGCGCGCACTTGCCGCCGTGACATAGAGCTTGCCGATTTCATCCAGCATCAGCGCCCGCACGGTTTGCAACGCAAAGGCCGTCGCCGACCATCCAAGGATAAACACCGGCAGCCAAGCGCGTGACAGGAAGTCACCGAACTTGGCCCAACTCCATGCCGCGTCTCGATATTCTTTTGAAAAGAGCCCGGTCAAACTGTCGCCGAAGAACACGGTTGAAAAGAGCATTATGATCAACGCCAGCAAGAAGTTCGGCAAGGCCAGACCCAGGTAGCTGACAAACCGCAATGAGTTGTTGGCAATCGGGCTGTCTGAGCTGGCCGAGACTATGCCTATGGGCACAGCGATCACATAAGACAGAATAAGAGCCGCCAGACAGATCCCGAGTGAGATCCAGAACTTGTCAGACAACAACTGATTGATGTTCAGACGCAAGATACAGCTATCGCCGAATTCGCCGTGGACAAAGACCTGATACACCCATTTCCCCCAGCGTTCGGGGAAGGGGCGGTCAAGACCCAGGCGCCGTTCTTCTGCTTCGATATCAGCGATGGTGATTTGCGAGCCTTGGGTGTTCTTGAACGCCAAGTATCGCTCAGCGCAGGTGCCGGGCACCAGCTCCATCAGCGTGAACACGATCAGTGACACTGTCAAAAGCGTGATCAGGGCCAACACGGCGCGTGTGAACGCAAATTGGGCGAATTGAGCCATGGCTGAAGATATCCCGATGTCGGACGATGTTTGACGACCGGGGCGCGTAAACAGAACCGCGCCCCGGAGCTTTTTTGGATGTCGGTTTCGACCTTATTCGTCGAAGAACCACTGCTGTGCGCGGTATGGATACGTCCGGTAGTATTCGTAGGACGCAGTCTTGAACTCGGCGAAGTTCTTTAGCGCATTGCGGTGATAGATCGGATCCGGTGTCAGCGCCGTGCCGATGAACAACAGGTTCGATGTCATGTTTTCGACCAGACGTGCACCGATTACCCCGAATTCAGGCGTGCCCGACGGTGTCGACTGAAGCAGTTCGATGTCAGCCATCAGCTCCTTGACATAGTCCGGTGGCTCTACGCCGCTGGCCCCATTGCTATCCACCCATTCCGCCCAGAGCATTCCGGTCCGGTGCGCAAAATAGTTCTCGAACGGAGGCACCCAAAGCTCATTGTTGCCAAGGATGATACCCAAAGGCTGGCCTTTTTCCCAAAGTCCAACATCCAGCTGGTTCGAGGATTGGGCCGAACGATATTCATCCGGCGTGATTTCCTTGACCGTTGTGCTGATGCCGACATTGGCCCAGTTTTGTGCGATCAATTCGACCACCTGACCGGCGATGCCTTGGGTTGCGAATTGGAGGTTCAGCACCAGTGGTTCGCCGTTTGGCAGGTCACGCGTGCCGTCTCCGTTGGCATCCACCAACCCGACTTCGTCCAGCAGAGCGTTCGCGCCATCAGGGTCGAATTCGGTCGCAAAGGTCTTCCACTGCGCATCCACGAAATCAGGTGCGGGTGAAAAGCCTGTATATTGCTGGATTGTGCCTTCGCCAAAATAGGCGGTGCCGTTCAGTTCTTCGCGGTTGATGGCAATCGACATCGCTTTGCGGAACCGCAGATCCCCGAAGACCGCCCGCTTGGCCTCATCCGCTGACGTCACGTTGAACGACACGGCATGCATGGCAATCTTGGGCTTTAGCTGAACCGTGTATCCGCCCTTTTCCTGGTTTTCCAACAGCAGGGGCGCATCGGAAAGCTGCAACGACTGGGTCTTGTAATCAACCTCGCCGTTGACGAGCTTCAGCAACCGCACTTCCTGATCGTTGGCATAAACCTCATCCAACTCATTGATATAGGGAAGCTGCTGGCCTGTGGTGTCGACCATGTGGAAATAAGGGTTGGCCACGAAATGGCGCCCTTCGGTGGTTTCGCGGATGACAATGTGGCTTTCCAACGTTGGCATCGTGTCGGCGGGCAGACCCGCCAGCTTGTCGGGCGAATTCAGCATCGGCGTTGGTGTATCTGTCCAATCCGAATTGCCGTAGTAGGCCTTGATCACGTCATAGCCGTTCTCAAAGCCCATGCCTTGGGCAAGCGCATCTGCATCAGGGTTGATATCGGGATGGAACTGACCAAGGAAGTGCTTGGGTTGAAAGCCTTGGGCGAAGTGCGTGGCAAAGTGGGCCAGCAGGCCTGGCTTTGGTGCAGGCAGATTGAACACCACGGTGGTGTCATCTGGTGCATCGACCGTCATCCGTTCACCAGCGACGGTAACGTAGTCCTTGGGCTTTTCATTAATGTTCGGATCCAGCGCGATATTGTCGTACCAGAACTTCACATCAGCCGAGGTAAAGGGCTGACCGTCGGACCATTTGTGCCCTGCACGCAGTTTGAATGTCAGCTGCGTGTAGTCGTCGTTCCAAGTCCAGCTTTTCGCGACGTTTGGCACAATCGTGGCCAGATCATCGGCATAGCGAACAAGGTTGACGTGGCGTATTGAAAGAAAGTCAGAGGTGCCCGCTTCGGTTGCGTTTGACAGCGCGTCCAATGTGCCGCCGTACTTGCCGACCTCATCATAAGGCACCACCACCAGCGCTTCGGATGGCAGTCGGTCCGCCAATGCAGGCAATGCCGGATTGGCGCGGATCATGCCGTTCAGATCGCCAATTGCCGGGTTTTCGCTAAGCTCCAGCGTGCAATTGGCCGCAGTCTGATACTCGGCCAGATCATATTGTTGCATATGCGCGCCGGCAGCGGCACCTTGCATATCTGCGAGTGTGATCGCGGGGCAATTGGCGTTGGCCGCCACTGGTAAAACCAGCATTGCTGCGCTGCCAAGTAATAGTCGTTTCATGTTCTCTCCTGTCGTTGGCTTATTGTGGAATCTTAAGTTCGTTCCGTTAGTTGGCCAAGGTAACATCGAGGTTACAAAGGCGCGTGTTGGCTGCATAGAGCCAGATCGTTATCCGAATATAGCCAGACCCAACACACTTATCGGCAAGAAAATGAAGCAAGATGCCCATTGTTCGAAGTGGCAAAGGTGTTTTGGTTGGCATGGAGGTAGTATGCGGCGTGGCGGAAATTTTCGTCAAGCGAAATAATGCCAAAAATTACAGGATGACGCGTTCAGGAACAATTGTTTCTGCCCATACCGAAAGAGGCTAACGCCCATGCGATTTTGATGGCGGAAACAGGGTGATTTATCGGTCGCACGGCACGGTAACCGGACCGGAATCGGTAATGAGTGTGCGGCTGAAACGCCCCTCTGCATGCGTCATGCGATGATCCAGCATGGCCCGGCACATATTTAGCAAGATACCTTGCATGTTTGGGTCTTTTGACACATCGCGCATCTCGCCTGCAGCGCTGTGATCAAACAACAGCGGCGGCAGGCCACCGTTGAAGTGAACCAACGTGTGATCAGTTCCGCGCAAGATCGCAAGGTTCGCTGTGTCGGACGTCAGGCCCAAGTGGCGCTCCGCAAGGCTTGGGTGAATTGGATTGCCAAAATCCAACTCTGAGAACGTAAACTCACGCCATGTCTCGACGGCTTCACCCAAGACAAAGGGCATAAGGCTCCGCCCGTCCATCGTTTGAGGTGCCTCAAGTTCCAGCCAATGCAAAATCGTCGGTGAAACATCGACCGACTCGGTCGGGGCGTCTACGAAGTCGCCCGCAGTCTGCCGGTTTTGCGGGTCGCGTAGAATCAACGGCGTGTGATAGGCCGCATCGTAAAATGTGGACTTGCCCCATGCGTGATGATCGCCCAGCATTTCCCCGTGGTCTGCGGTCACAACGATAAGCGTGTTTTCGTATTGGCCGCTCTCTTTCAGCCAGTTTAACAGCCGTCCGATATGGTGATCGACCTCAGTGGCCAGCCCCAGGTAGATCGCGCGCAACATCTGCGTGTTTTCATCCGTGGCGGCCAGATCTGCAAAGCCCTCAACCATCGAATGAAGAGGTTGTTTGACATGGCTCGGGCCTACGAACGGGTGAAGTTGCAGTTCCGCCTCGACACCGGGCAGCCGCGTGGGCAAAGGCAGTGTCTCCGGGTCATACATGCGGTTATAGGGGGCGGGGGCCACCAGCGGGGGATGGGGCCGGATATAGGTCAGATGCGCGAACCAGCCGGGCTTTCGTCCACGCAGACCGGCGATGGCCGCATCGGTCAGAAACGCGGTGTCGCTGTCTTCGGCCCGGTAAAGGGCAGGATCATCTGGCCGGGTGCCGTTCGGGCGAAAAATCTCGGGGTAGGGGGGCACGTCATATCCCTTGGCCAACAGATGGGACCGCCACGGCAGGCTTTCTTCCAACCGCATTTCGACCATCTCGTGAAAGCCGGTCATCACTTGCTCATAGCTTTGCAGCGCGGGGTCGCCTTGAGCATAGGCGCGGGGGTCCTGGCTGGTGTCGGTGTAGCCAAAGAGCAGCGGCAAGTGGCCCGCCTTGCGAACCTCGGTCGCAAGGTTGGGCGTGTCGTGGCAAAGCGGCGTTCCGTTGCGCACAGAGCGGTGGTTCATCGCGTATTGCCCGGTCAGGATCGAGGCACGTGACGGCCCACACGGATTGGCAACCGAGTAATGGCGCCGAAACGTCACCGCCTCATCCATCAGCGCGCGCAGATGCGGCAGGTTCACATGACCGGCCAGAGCACCGAACAGACAATCTGCCCGGAGTTGATCAATCACGATGAAAAGGACATTGCGGTCTTTCGGCATACCGGACGCTTTCATGTGGAAAGAAACTCGGAACAGCAGAACCT
>JBARVN010000114.1:0-11049 GCA_049646285.1 Albidovulum sp.
ATTTAACCCAAGTGGAAACGCAGGCCGGTCTTGATCGGGAAAGCAGGCAAAAAAAGCCCCGGCAGAGACCGGGGCTTTTTCGTTGAATGTATGGCTGTGTCAGCCGCGCCGACGACGACCTTCGCGGCCTGCGCGTCCAGCTGAGGCGATTTCAGTGGAGGCGGCGGCAAAGTCCGCCCCTTCTTTTACCTTTTCAAGGACGCGGGCAAACTTGATCCACTCGGTGCCATTGGCATCGTGATTCATCAAGAAGTTGGCCGCACGGATCGCCTCCATCTCGACCGGACGGATCGGGTTCATGATGGCGCTGGTCATGCCAGCGCCGATCGCCATGGGCAGGAAGGCCGCGTTGATGCCGTGGCGGTTGGGCAGGCCGAAGGAGACGTTTGACGCGCCGCAGGTGGTGTTCACCCCCAGCTCGTCGCGCAGACGCCGTACCAGCGTGAAGACCTGCTGACCAGCCGAGGCCAATGCGCCGACCGGCATGACCAACGGATCAACCACGATGTCATGCGCCGGAATGCCAAAGTCGGCGGCCCGTTCGACGATTTTCTTTGCCACAGCAAAGCGCACGTCTGGATCCATCGAAATACCGGTGTCGTCATTGGAAATTGCCACGACCGGCACATTGTATTTCTTGACCAGCGGCAGCACCAGCTCCAGCCGGTCTTCTTCGCCTGTTACTGAGTTCAGCAGCGGGCGGCCCTGGGCTGCGGCCAGACCCGCTTCCAGCGCGCCCGGGACCGAACTGTCGATGCACAAGGGCACATCCACCAGCGCCTGAATGATGTTGATCATCTTGGTCATCAGCGGCGGTTCGGTTTCGTTCGGGTTGGGGTTGGAGTTGTAAACCACCCCCGCATTCACATCGAGGATCATCGCGCCGCAGGCAACCTGCTGGATGGCGTCACGCTCGACGGTCGAGAAATCACTTGCCTCAAGCTCGGCCGCGAGCTTTTTGCGGCCGGTCGGGTTGATCCGTTCACCAATCACGCAGAAGGGTTCATCAAAACCGATGATCACGGTTTTTGTTTTGGATTCAATTATGGTGCGGGTCATACTTCACCTTATTTCTTAGCTTTGTGCGGCCGGAACCGCGGATTGTCCGCCATTCTCAATCGCCCATGTTGCATTGGTCTTGATACCGCCGAGCGGGAAGAAGTGTACAGAGTCGATGCCAAACCCGGGGTTTGCGGATTTGTGCGCGGCCAATTCGGCGACGAAGTCTGTCGGCTCATAGGGCAACAGCAGCTTGGTCACATCCATCGCGCGTTTTTGCAACACTTTGAGGGAGGGGCCGACACCGCAGGCAATGGCAAACTTGATCAGGGTTTGTAGTTTGGCAGGGCCCGCGACACCGATATGAACCGGCAGCTTGATCCCTTCGGCGTGAAGCCGGTCAACCCAGGCGATAACGGGTTTCGCCTCAAAGCAGAACTGTGTCGCCATGGCCATTTTGGCATCGCTGCGCTCTGAAAACGCCTGTTTCCAGCGCGCGGCTTCCATGACCATCTTATCAGATCCATTGGGGTCGATGTCTTTGTTGCCTTCGGGATGGCCTGCGACATGAAGCCGGTCAAAGCCATCGAAGAGGCCGGTTTCCAAAAGCTGCATGGAGGAGTGGAAGTCGCCCAGAGGGGCCGCAACACCGCCGGCCAGCAACAGCGCCTGTTTGACATCGGCTTCGCCTTGATACCGTGCGATCCAATCGGCAAGCGTCGCCTTGTCTTTTATGATGCGCGCCGGGAAGTGCGGCATGACCCTGTAGCCTTCGGCATTGATGCGCCGCGCGGTGGCGACCATCTCTTCGATGGGCGTGCCTTCGATATGGGCGATGTAGACGCGCGTGTTCTTGGGCAATAGGGCCCGGAAATCTTCAACTTTTTCGGCGGTGCGGGGCATCACCTCGATCGAATAGCCTTCGAGAAAGGCCTCAACCGCCGCGTTCTTGCCCATCGGTGCCGCAGCATCTTTGCGGCGAAAATTCAAAAGAGACATTGCCGTTCTCCAAAGGTCCTTAGGCGTCACGCCCAGCCATCATTTGCGATGAGCGTAATGATCCGCTCCTTGTCGTATTCAGCGTCGATCCGGATAGCTTCGGCTTCGGCCACGTCAGTATCGTCGCCGTCGACCGTATAGGCAGCGGCCTTGCGCCATTCGGCCAGATAAGCGTCGGTGCCCGCAGCGCCGGTTTTCATGGCGCAGCGGTCGATGGCCTGCTCGAACCGTTCGGGAAGCGGCTTTTTAACGCCGCGCCGCCCTTTTCCGACGATAACTTGCGCTGGAATGTCGCGCCAATAGACGATGGTAACTTCTGCCATGACGAATCCTTTCGCTCCGGCCCTCAATACTCTTGGTTTTCCGTCATCTGATGACGGTTTTCGACATTGTGCATGACCAGAGCGACCTTGGTCCATCTGCATAACGCGCACGCGCCCGTTGCACCACAGGCCGCGCGGTGAAAATTCTTCATGATAACCATGAGCGCAGTCCGCGATTTGCAAACAAACCTTGACTGAGAGGCAAGGCGTCGCTTGCGCCGATGCGGCGACGGGACTAGATTGAAGGCAACAGCATATCGGAGGGCGCATTATGGCGCCCAGGCGTCCCGCAGGTGCCGGCGCGTTCCCGAAATCGGTCGAGCCGCTTGGCACCCCCAGACCCGATCCTGCGCAGCTTTACGCGGCGTTGGATCTGGGAACAAACAGTTGTCGGATGCTGATTGCCCAGCCAAAGGGCAGTCAGTTTCACGTCGTCGACAGCTTTTCGAAATCAGTTCAGCTCGGTCACGGGCTGGAAGCGTCGGGGCGTTTGTCACGCGGTTCGATGATGCGCACCGTGCAGGCATTGCAGATCTGCCGCCGCAAGATTGAGCAGCATGAGGTCAAGCGCATGCGTCTGGTGGCGACCGAAGCCTGCCGACGGGCAAAAAATTCCGTTGAGTTTCTGAGGCTTGTCAGCCGTGAAACCGGCCTGCCGTTAGAGATCATCGAGCCCGAGGAAGAGGCCCGGCTGGCGGTGGTGTCATGCGCGCCACTGGTGTCCACGCGCACGGAGCAATTGCTGGTCGTTGATATAGGCGGCGGGTCAACCGAACTGGTATGGATCGATCTGTCTGCCGTTCCGCGCGTGGACCGGCCGCGCGCGATCATGCGGCTGCATGCGGGCTTTCATCCGCCCGAAAGCCCATTCCCGGCGGCCAAGGTGGTGGATTGGATTTCTGTCCCCCTTGGGGTTGCGACGCTGAAAGATCAGTTCGCTGACGTCGAGGATGATGCCGCGCGCTTTGCCTTGATGAGCTGGTATTTTGAGGAAAGTCTGGTCGATTTTTCGCCCGCCACCACAAGCCAGCCGCGTGAAGGCTTTCAGATTATTGGTACAAGCGGCACCGTGACGACGGTGGCTGCAAGTCATCTGGGGTTAAAGCGCTATGACCGCACCAAAGTTGACGGGCTGCGTATGACATCTGATCAGATTGATCGGGTTATTCGCGATTACCTGAAACTTGGCCCCGACGGGCGCCGCAATGATCCGCGTATCGGCAAGGACCGGCATTCGTTGATCATGTCGGGATCTGCGATTTTACAGGCGCTGATGCGGATCTGGCCGACGGACCGGTTATCTGTCGCGGACCGGGGTCTGCGCGAAGGCTTGTTATATGCCCAGATGTCGGCAGACGGCGTACTGGATGACGGCCCGTACTGACGCAACAGCGCAGCCGTGCATTGCGGGCAGGGCAGGGTTTGGGTATCTGGGCAGGGAACAAACGGCATTGGGCCGAATAGGACGGCAGTTATGGCCAAGACACCAACAAAAAATATCTCGGGCCGTGGTCAGCGCGATCTTCGGGTGCGGGTCAAGACGGCCAAGGGGCGTAAACTGTCCTCAACCCTGTGGTTGGAGCGGCAGCTGAACGACCCTTACGTGGTCCGTGCCAAGAATGACGGCTATCGCGGACGGGCCGCATATAAGATTTTAGAACTGGATGATCAGTTCCGGTTTTTGGTTCCCGGGGCGCGCATCGTCGATTTGGGCTGCGCGCCGGGCGGGTGGTGCCAGGTTGCGGTGACGCGGGTAAACGCCTTGGGGGCGCGGTCTGGCAAAAAGGTTGGCCGCGTGCTTGGCGTCGATCTGCAAGACGTTGAACCCATTGCCGGGGCTGAGATCCACAAACTTGATTTTCTGGATGACGATGCGGATGCGCTGGTCAAATCATGGCTGGGCGGGCGCGCGGATGTCGTGATGTCCGACATGGCCGCATCGGCTTCGGGGCATAAGGGCACCGATCACCTGCGGATCGTGGCGCTATGCGAGGCGGCGGCCTATTTTGCGTTTGATGTATTGGAAGAGGGCGGCACGTTTGTCGCCAAGGTTTTGGCCGGGGGCGCAGAGAACGAGTTGCAAACATTGCTCAAACGCGCGTTTACCAAAGTTGCCAATGTGAAGCCGCCTGCCAGTCGGGCGGACAGTTCGGAAAAATTCGTGGTGGCCACCGGTTACCGCGGGATGGCGCCCGGCGCGCGCGATTTGGGGTCGAATGACTAGGCGCCTTTTGGGCCGATGCTGACGCAAACACCTTCGACTTCTACGGCGGCCGGTTCTGCGCAATGTACCGTATAGTAGCATAGCGTTGAGACGGGGTGCCGGGTCACTCCTGGCCTGTCAATCAAGTCGCGTGCCAGCCGGAAATCCAGGCCATACTGGCCCGCGCTGATATTCACCTTTTGATGGGGTGAAATGATCAGATCCTGCTTGGGGCGGCTTTGCCCGAATGATCCTGCCTGTATTCGGATCGGCAGCGCGTCTGGGTTGGCATCAAGAAAACTCTCGTCCAGCTGGATCTTGTCCACATGCTCAACGATTGTAAGGGTTCCGTGGGAGGTACGGATTGGGTCACGTTTGCGCAAAGCCTGAATGGGCAGATCGCCGAATGACGTCGCAACGCGGGCGCTTTCGTGAAAGCCCGGCAACGTCCACTGCACGGAAGGTCGGCAGTCACGGCGGCCCGGGTCTTTCCGGGCCGCCGCCGATGCAGGATCAATACAGGCCCCTGCGACACTGGCTAAAATACGGTCGTCTTCAATCGTCATATCAAATTACTCGTTATCAATTGGCTTCCATATCGGAGCGGAGCTGCTCGCCCCGATATGGTAAAATGTTCCGGCAAAACAGCGCCGGTGTTACTCGTAAGACCCGAACCGCTGGCCCCTTGTAATTTGTGGCCGGAGCGATCTGTCCGGGAACATCTAATGTATAGCCTTGCAATTGGGGCTGCCATTGGGCGGCAATCCCTCCGAAATAAGTACCATATGTTGTGGTTTGCTTTGGGTCACCTGACAACTGACGGTTGCGTTGGCGGCATGTGGGAAACAATAATAGCCCCAATCCTGCTTTCCGGTTACAAGACCTGTCTTTTTAGACAGGTATTGTTCACGGATGAGATGGAGCTGTTAACCCTAATGAAAGGTTGAGAATGTGGCAGACATGCCAGAATTGCTTATGCAGAATAAGAAACATATTGTTTCGGGAACACCGATCTGAATTTTTGCGTGCGCAGATGCTCGGAAATGAGAAGATTCGTCTATGCCAGCCGGAACTTCTGAGACAGATTCGTTTGTATAAGAACAGATTGCCGGAACAGGGTGCCGGTCTGGATTGCAACCAAACATGGTTTACATATCCCGGCCAGTACCGGAATGAAGTTTCTGCCTGAAGGTCTTGCGGCGCGCTTTCCTGTGGCATTTCGATGCTAATCGAGGCGCGGCCTAGGGTTTTTAGGAGCAAGTGCGGCTTTGTGCCTGCATGTGGGGCGGTTCTTACAGCCCCATGTGCAGTCAATCTGGATCAGCGGGTCAAAGACCTTACCCGCTGATCCGTTGCAGCATTATGCAAGATCGAAGCGATCCGCATTCATCACTTTGACCCAGGCGTTCACAAAGTCGCGTACGAAACCGGCTTGGCTGTCGGCGCTTGCATAGACCTCTGCCAACGCGCGCAGTTGCGAGTTTGAACCGAAGATCAGGTCAACGCGCGTGCCCGTCCATTTCACAGCGCCGGTATTACGGTCGCACCCTTCGAAGAGGTTACCTGCCTCCGACTGTGCCTTCCAGACTGTCCCCATGTCGAGCAGGTTCACAAAGAAATCGGTGGTCAGTACCCCCGGCCGCTGCGTGAACACGCCATGCTGAGACCCGCCGGTGTTGGCGTTCAACACCCGAAGGCCACCGACAAGCACCGTCATCTCAGGTGCAGTCAGCGTCATCAGCTGTGCCCGGTCGACAAGCAGCTCTTCTGCCGACACCGCGTATTCGGTCTTAAGGTAGTTGCGGAACCCGTCTGCGACAGGTTCAAGCACGGCAAAGCTTTCCACATCGGTTTGGGCCTGCGACGCATCCGTGCGCCCTGCTGTGAAGGGCACCGTGACGTCTTGGCCTGCGGTTTTTGCGGCTTGTTCGACAGCGGCACTGCCGCCAAGCACGATCAGATCGGCCAGAGACACCTTTTTGCCGGACCCGGCATTGAAGGCAGATTGAATCCCTTCGAGGGCTTTCAGCACCTTTGCGAGCTGGGCAGGTTGATTGGCGGCCCAATCCTTTTGCGGTGCCAGACGAACGCGCGCGCCATTTGCCCCACCGCGCTTATCAGAGCCGCGGAAGGTCGAGGCGGAGGCCCATGCCGTTGCCACCAGTTCAGAAACCGACAGGCCAGAGCCAAGGATCTTGGCCTTGAGAGCGGCCACATCGCCCGCATCGATCAGCGCATGATCAACGGCAGGGACCGGATCTTGCCACAGCAGTTCCTCCGCCGGCACTTCCGCACCGAGGTAAAGGGCACGTGGCCCCATGTCGCGGTGGGTCAGCTTGTACCATGCGCGCGCGAAGGCGTCGGCGAATTCTGCCGGGTTTTTGTGGAAGCGTCGTGCAATTGGCTCATAGATCGGGTCCATGCGCAGCGCCATGTCAGCCGTGGTCATCATCGGTGCATGGCGCCGGGTCGGATCATGCGCATCTGGCACGGTGCCATCCGCCCCTTTGGCCACCCATTGCTGGGCACCTGCGGGGCTTTTGGTCAATGTCCATTCATTGCCAAAAAGGGTGTCGAAAAAGCTGTTGTCCCACTGGATGGGCGTCGCCGTCCAGGCGCCTTCAACGCCGCTTGTGGTGGTGTGCACGCCTTTGCCGGTGCCAAAGCTGTTCTTCCAGCCAAAGCCCTGTTCTTCGATGCCCGCGCCCTCGGGTTCCGGGCCGACCAGCGCCGGATCGCCAGCGCCGTGGGCCTTGCCGAAGGTGTGGCCACCTGCGACGAGGGCCACCGTCTCTTCGTCATTCATCGCCATGCGGCCAAAGGTTTCGCGGATATCGCGGCCTGAGGCGACGGGATCGGGATTGCCGTTCGGGCCTTCGGGGTTCACATAGATCAGGCCCATCTGCACCGCGGCCAGCGGGGTCTCAAGCTCCCGGTCGCCGGAATAGCGCTTGTCGCCCAGCCAGTCGGCCTCGGTGCCCCAGTAGATATCTTCCTCAGGCTCCCAGACATCAGCGCGCCCGCCCGCAAAGCCAAAGGTCTTGAACCCCATCGATTCCAGCGCGCAGTTGCCAGCAAGGATCATCAGATCGGCCCAGGAAATCTTGTGCCCGTATTTTTGCTTGATCGGCCAAAGCAGCCTGCGCGCCTTGTCGAGATTGCCGTTGTCGGGCCATGAATTGAGCGGGGCAAAACGCTGCGTGCCCGACGTGGCACCGCCGCGCCCGTCGGCTGTCCGGTAGGTGCCAGCGCTGTGCCACGCCATGCGGATGAAGAGCGGGCCGTAGTGGCCATAATCTGCAGGCCACCAATCCTGACTGTCGGTCATCAGCGCAAAGAGGTCTTTCTTCAAGGCACCCAGATCCAGCGACTTGAAGGCCGCACTGTAGTCAAATTCAGTCCCCATCGGGTTGGACAAGGCCGAGTTCTGGTGAAGGATCCGAAGGTTCAACTGATTTGGCCACCAATCCCGGTTGGTGCGTGCGCCCGAATTTGTGGCTGCACGTGCGCCGTGCATCACCGGACACTTGCCCGCCGTCTCACCATTTTGTTCGCTCATGTTGATCTCCGATCGTGGCTGTGTTGATTGTAAATGCCGCCTGCGTGCTGATTGTCAGCCTGTTGCACGCCGGTTATGATTCTGGTGCAGCGCGCCAGTGACATTGGCGTCACCTCGGTCTGCTGGAATGGGTTTACCAAATGCGCGCGATTAGTTTAAGTCGTATTTTCTGATCGGCGGCATAAGGTGATGTTATGAACAACGTGACATTCAAACAGCTTCGGTATTTTGAAGCGCTGGCGCGGCATGGCCATTTCGGACGGGCGGCAGAGACCTGCGCAATTTCGCAACCTGCGTTGTCGATGCAGATCAAGGAATTGGAGGCAACACTGGGCACCGAGCTTTTTGAACGTGGTGCGCGATTGGTCCGGTTAACCAATTTCGGCGAAGAATTCGCCCTGCGCGTTCGTGACATTCTAAGATCGGCCGATGAACTGGGGGATCTTGCGCGCGCGTCGCATGACCGGCTTGTTGGCCGGCTGCGAATTGGCGTGATCCCGACCGTGGCGCCATATCTGTTGCCAAAGATTATCGGCACCTTGATGCAGATGAACGCAGAGTTGAACATTCATGCCCGTGAAACGCTGACGCAAAACCTGCTGGAAGAACTGGCCGAGGGGCGGCTCGACACCGCCATCGTGGCATTGCCGGTGTCTGAGCCGTCCTTGACCGAAGTCGCTTTGTTTTCAGAAGAATTTGTGTTGGTCCGGCCCGGCGCCGACGCTGATCTGCCGGTACCTGATCGTGAGATGTTGCGCGAAATGCGCCTGCTCTTGCTTGAGGAAGGGCACTGTTTTCGCGATCAGGCCCTGTCGTTTTGCAATATGCACTCCACACGTCCGCGCGAGTTGCTGGACGGCAGTTCCCTGACCACGCTGGTTCAGATGGTGGGCGCGGGGATTGGTGTAACACTGATCCCCGAGATGGCCGTGCCGGTGGAAACGCGGTCAGCCTTCGTGTCCGTCGCGCGGTTCAAAAGCCCGCGACCGTCGCGCACAATTGGTATGGTCTGGCGCAAGACCAGCCCATTAGCAAGTCAGTTGCACGCAATTTCCGAGGTGGTTCGCCAAGCGGCAATTGCGGTGCGCGGGCCAGACGGAGATATGGGCGGCCAAGCGACGCCTCTGTAGCGTATCACCGCATGGGCAACCTGACCTAAAGCAGGTCGCGCGGCGTTTGGCCTGCGAAAAAGGCATCAAGATTGTCGAGCGCGCGAAAGCCCATCGCGTCGCGGGTCTGCCGTGTGGCGCTGCCGATATGGGGCAGCATGAAGATATTGTCATGTGCGGCGAAGGCAGGGTTGCCCCCCGGTTCTGTCTGAAAACAGTCAAGACCGGCCGCAGCGACGTGGCCGGTGCCGATGGCCGCCAACAGCGCATCTTCGTCGATCAAGGCGCCGCGCGCGGTGTTCACAACCACAGCGCCAGAGGGCAGAAGCTGAAAGCGATCTGCATTCATCAATTTGGTCGTCTCAGGCGTGGCCGGGCAGTGGAGTGACAAGAAATCGGCATGGGGCAGGAGGCTTTCGACCGTGTCGTGATAGACGGCGCCTTGCGCCTTCTCGTCGTCTAAACGGGTGCGGTTGAAATAGTGCAACTTCATCCCAAAGCCGCGCGCCTTGGTGGCAAAGGCTTGCCCCACGCGGCCCATGCCGATGATGCCCAACCGTGCGCCGGTGACCTGTTTGCCAACCATGAACGACGGCGACCATGTGTCCCACGCCCCGCTGCGCACAATCCGGTCGCCCGCAATCGCGTGGCGTGCTGCCCCAAGCATCAGCAGCATCGCAATCTCGGCCGTCGCATCGGAAAGCACGTCGGGCGTGTTGGTCACCACAATTCCGCGCGCCTTCAGTGCCGGCAGATTGCAATGGTCGACACCCACCGAATGATTGGCGATGATTTTCAGACGCGGATCCAGACGGGCCGAAACCTCAGCGGTAAACTGTTCCGAATGGCATGGGATGATCGCGTCGAACTCTGCGCTTGCGGCAATCAGCTGATCCGCGGTGCCGGGTTGGTCGTCATGGTTGATCACAACATCATAGTCGCGCTGAGCACGTTCCAAGGTTGCGTCAGACAGGCGGCGGGTGATCCAGAGACGCGGCTTGGCGGTCATTTTTTGCGCACGCATTCATCCCAAAAGTCATAAATAGCCCCGGCACAGACGATGATGGCGATCAGCATGAACGGCAACCCGCCGGAAAAGCCCGCAAATCCGATGGAAATGCTGTGTGACAGCCCGCCGATAAAGATCACGAGAAGCGCGGTGCCGATCAGCCCCGTGACAAGCTTAACTGTGTAAGACATGGATTGTCCTTTCGATTATGCCGCAGCCGCAGCTGCAAGGTGCTTTTGCAACCAGTGCGCGGTGCGCAAAAGCCGGTCGTCTTTTTCACTTGGCCCGATCAGCTGGACGCCAACGGGCAGATCGTTTTCACCAACCAGAAGCGGCAAGGTCACACAAGGCAGCCCGGCCAAGGTCCAAAGCGTGCAGAAAATCGGATCGCCCGTGCCCTCGCCAAAGCGCGGCGCCTCGCCTGCAGCAGCAGGGGCGATGATGGCGTCAAACTCGGTAAAGAAGTCAGCGAAGAAGGTCTGCGCCGACACCTTGACCGCCAAAGCATCCTCGTATTCTGCTTTGGATATCTGTCGGCCCCGCAAGATGATGGGTTTCAACGTATCGCTGATCTGTTCCCAATGCATATCGAAGACCTGCGCCTGATGCTGGCAGATCTCGTATTCGTGGATACGGGCCTGAACAGCCACCAGATTGGCCAATGTGTCGGCGGCGTTCATGCGCGTGACCTGCGGCCCCAGAACCTCCAGCACCGCCTCCAACCCATCCCGGGCATCATTCGCGAGGCGGTCGTAGAAGGGCAAATCAATCCACGCCAGGTTTGGCGTGACCGGGGCCTCCGCTGCGGCACCTGCTGCCGTATTCGGGCGTGGGCGCGCAAAGCTGGC
>JBARVN010000115.1:0-26798 GCA_049646285.1 Albidovulum sp.
GCTGGCCAATCAAGACGCAGCGTGATCTTGTTGACAAGGTTGGCCCTTGGGGGGCTGTGAAGAGGAGCCGCACATGATCGCCTTTGTACGCCTTGCTGTCTTCGGCTTTATCGGGCTGAGCGTGCTGTATCTTTTGGTTTCGATCTATTCCCGTTCGGTGCGTCGTGAAGCGCTGGAAAAAGAATGGGACCGGGAGCATGCCGGTGGGGGTGATGAAGCGGGCAGGACTGCCTATATTGAAGCCGGGATGCGCCATTATGAACGCAGCCTGAGGAAAAAGCTGATCTGGCTGGTCTATGTCATCCCGATGATCGTGATCGCGGCGACAGTGTATCTGGTGAATTACCAATAGGAGTGTGTCGATGTCTGGCTATGTGTTTTGGGGGATTGTTCTTGCCCTTATCGTGGCGGCAGTGATCGCATTGCGTATCTGGCTGCCAGAAGGCAGTTCCGGGCGGAAGCGTGCCAAATGGGCAGGCTGGGCATTTGTCGCGCTCTTTGCCGGCAGTTTTTTGCACTATACCTTGCCGCAGCATGACATCGTTCGGGTGGTCAATACCTATCAAGAACGGCAGGATCTGAATGACTGGACACGCATTTTCTGGTCAACACCGGATGATCAATCGGGCGGGCTGATCAACCGTGACGTGCAGTTTTTGCAGACCATTCAGGCCGACGGCAAGCCAATGGTGTACCGCAACGAAGACACCAGCTGGAGCTGGCCGCCCTATTTCAAGTTCGATACCGCCAATCTGCAGGCCGAGGCGGAGGATCTGAAATCCACCTCTGCCGCGCCGCAATGGGTGTCGGTCACACATTACGGCTGGCGCATCGTCTATTTTTCATCCTTCCCGAATGCCGTGGCGATCAAACCGGTTGCCGGCCCGGATGTGACAATAATTCCATGGTTCAACATCGTCTTCTTTGTGGTTCTCTTGATCCTATTTCTGCTGTTCCGGCGCATGTGGCTGCAGTTCCGAGAACGCTCTATCGACCCGGTTCTGGAAGATATGGGCGAAGCGTGGGACAGTGTGGATGCCCAGGCTGATCAGGCCGCAGACCGTGCCCGCGGCGTCTGGGGGCGCATCACAGCATGGTTCGGGACCTGGAAGGGCAAAGCACGAAAGTAAATTACAGGTCTCGAAAGTAGGGATCTATTTTCCAATAGCCGGCCATATCTTTGGCTTTGCTGTTGGGTATGCCGACCACGTCCATCGCGAACAAATCAACACCCAGCAGGGCCGCAAGGCGCCAGGCTCGATCCGCCGCATCGCGGGACGGGCTGCCTTCTGAGAACATCGCTTCGATTTCGTTGGCTGCTGCAACCAGGACGTAAATCAGCTCAGATGCCTGTGCGTCGGGCCAGCGTGCCACCATGTCGCGCACGACAGAACGCCACCCATTGGGCGCGTCAAGCAGACGCTCGATTGCAAAATGCACTTTTTCCAATTTGGTCGCCCTACCCGAAAGTGACCACTAAAAACGTCTCGCGGCCAGGTCTGACCGCAATCACCCAACTCTTTGGGACCCGGTTCAGTGCGTTGAGTCAACAAAATTGCGAAAAATTCACGGTTTTTGACCTGATGGTAAAATCATATCGTTGCACCAGAACCTGAACCTCGCTAGCGTGACAGCCTCGGGCCGCGTGGCCCTGACAACAGGAAAATCCGATGCCGCACGACCCGGCCCAAGCCCACAGCAACCACCAGCGAAACCCAGGCATGCCGCTGCAAACCGATTGGTTTGACCAGATTGCCGTCAACACATCCGCCGCCGAACGGCGCGCGGCCACGCTCACGACCCGGCGCAGCGTGAAGAAAGAGTGGCAGGCCGCCTGGCTGGTCAACGCGGTCCGCTGTATCGACCTGACCACCCTTGCGGGGGACGATACCGAAGACAGGGTGCGCCGCTTGTGCGCCAAGGCCCGCCGCCCGCTGGCCGATCACATCATGGCCGGCCTTGGGCTTGATCATCTGACCACCGGTGCCGTCTGTGTCTACCCCACGATGGTGGGGGCCGCGGTGAAAGCGGTTGAGGGCACGGGCATTCCCGTGGCCTCGGTCGCCACCGGCTTTCCGGCGGGTCTTATGCCGCTGGATCTGCGGCTGGCCGAAATCCGTTATGCCGTCGATCAGGGCGCGGATGAGATCGATATTGTCATCACCCGCGCCTATGTTCTCGATGGCAACTGGGCGGCGCTTTATGATGAGTTGGCCGCGATGCGCGCGGCCTGCGGGGCTGCCCATATGAAAGCAATTTTGGCGACCGGTGATCTTAAGACGTTGCGCAATACCTACAAGGCCTCGATGGTCGCAATGCAGGCAGGTGCGGATTTCATCAAAACCTCGACCGGGAAAGAGGGTGTGAATGCCACGCTGCCTGTGTCGCTGATCATGGCGCGGGCTTTACGTGATTACGGCACCCGCACCGGCACGCGCATTGGCTTTAAGCCCGCAGGCGGCATGAAAACCGCCAAAGATGCGATCGCCTGGCAGATCCTGATGAAGGAAGAGCTGGGCAATGACTGGCTGCGCCCCGATCTTTTCCGGCTTGGGGCCTCGTCTATGCTGGGCGATATTGAGCGCCAGCTGGAACACCATATCACCGGGCGCTACGCCGCCTCGTCGCGCCATGCGCTAGCCTGAGGACCTGGGATGCCAACAGTGACCGAGATACTTGAGACGATGGAATACGGACCGGCGCCCGAAGGCACGGCCGAGGTGATGGGATGGCTGAAGGCCCGGGGCAGTTTCGGGCATTTCATTGGCGGGGCCTTTACCAAGCCGGGCCAAAGCTTTGCCGTGACCAATCCGGCCACCGGCGATGTGCTGGCCAAGGCGGCAGAGGGCACGGCAAACGATGTGGAGGCTGCCGTCAATGCCGCCCGCGCCGCCTTACCGGGTTGGTCGAAATTGTCTGGCCATGCGCGCGCGAAATGGCTTTACGCCATTGCCCGTAACATTCAAAAACGCGACCGGTTTCTGGCGGTTCTGGAGTGTCTCGACAATGGCAAGCCGATCCGCGAAACCCGCGATATCGACGTGCCCCTGGTGGCGCGCCACTTCTATCATCATGCGGGCTGGGCCGAGATGCTGGAAGATGAGTTCCCGGGGTTTGGCCCGGTCGGCGTCTGTGGTCAGATCATTCCGTGGAACTTCCCGCTTCTGATGTTGGCGTGGAAGATCGCCCCGGCCTTGGCGGCCGGCAATACCGTGGTGTTGAAACCGGCGGAGTATACGCCGTTGACGGCGCTGGCCTTTGCCGAGATTTGTGCCGAGATTGGCCTGCCCAAAGGCGTGGTGAACATCGTCACCGGGGATGGGGCAACCGGGGCCGCCCTTGTCGATGCGAAGGTGGACAAGATCGCCTTTACCGGTTCGACCGAGGTTGGCCGCGCAATCCGCCGCGCCACCGCCGGGACCGGCAAGAAGTTGACGCTGGAGCTTGGCGGCAAGTCGCCTTTCGTGGTCTTTGCCGACGCGGATCTTGATGCCGCCGTTGAAGGGGTCGTAGATGCGATCTGGTTCAATCAGGGGCAGGTCTGCTGTGCCGGGTCGCGCATTCTTGTGCAAGAAAGCGTGGCTGAGGTCTTTACCGCCCGCCTGAAGGCGCGGATGGCAAAACTTCGGCTTGGCGATCCCTTGGACAAGTCGACCGATATCGGTGCGATCGTCGATCCGGTCCAGCTGGCCCGGATCAAGAATCTGGTGGCCCAAGGGCAGGCCGAAGGGGCAGTCTTGCATCAGTCAGACTGCCCAATGCCCACCAAAGGCAGCTTCTTTGCGCCGGGTTTTTTCACCAATGTGGCCCCGGCCAATATCGTGTCCGAGGTCGAGATTTTCGGCCCCGTCGCGACGCTGACCACCTTCCGCACCCCCGATGAGGCAGCCGAGCTGGCCAACAACAGCCGCTACGGGCTTGCGGCCTCGATCTGGTCCGAAAATATCAACCTGGCGCTTGATATGGCAGCAAGGGTCAAGGCGGGTGTGGTCTGGGTGAACTCGACCAATCTGTTTGATGCGGGCGCGGGGTTTGGCGGCTACCGCGAAAGCGGTTTTGGCCGCGAAGGGGGGCGCGAAGGATTGCGCGAATACCTGAGCGACCGTCCCCGGAGGGCTCTGCCCGAGGCGGAGACGGGGCGGCTCGATGCCGCGCCGGATCCGGGCATGTTGGGGAAAGGCGCGCCGGCCATCGACCGGACCGCCAAACTCTATATCGGGGGGGCGCAAAGGCGGCCTGATGGCGGTTATAGCTATTCAGTTCACGGTAAGGCGGGGCTGATCGGGCTTGCGGGGCTTGGAAACCGCAAGGATATCCGCAACGCGGTTGAGGCGGCGCATAAGGCGAAGGGCTGGGGCAAAGCCACCGGGCATAACCGGGCACAGGTGCTTTACTACATTGCCGAAAACCTCTCGGCCCGCGAAGCGGAGTTTACCACCCGCCTTAAATCGGCAGGCGTCGCGAAAGCGGCAGACGAAGTGGCAGCCTCGATCCGTCGGGCGTTTTATTATGCGGCGCAGGCCGACAAGTTCGACGGGGCCGTGCATTCGACGAAATCGGCACATGTGACGCTGGCCATGCCCGAACCTTTCGGCGTGATGGGGGTGGCGTGTCCCAATGATGCGCCGCTCTTGGGGTTCTTGTCGCTGGTGTTGCCCGCCATCGCGATGGGCAACCGGGTTGTGGCGATCCCGGCCGAAAAAATGCCCCTGGCCGCGACCGATCTTTATCAGGTCTTCGACACCTCCGACGTGCCGGGCGGGGTCGTCAATATCGTCTCCGGTGCGCGCGATGAACTGGCCAAGACACTGGCGGGCCATGCCGATGTCGCCGCGATGTGGTATTGCGGCAGTGCCGAGGGCGCCAAGATGGTTGAGGTGGAAGGCGCCGAAAACCTGAAAGTCACCTGGACCTTGGCGAACCGCGACTGGCACGGCCCCGATGGTCAGGGCCGGGACTATCTGGTAAGATCCACGCAGGTAAAGAATATCTGGGTTCCGTACGGCGAATGACAAACATCCTTTTTCCAACGCCCGCCCCTGTTCTTCTGCCGCTGCGCGATGGATCAGGCTTTTTCCCCGTCACCCGCATCTTCTGTGTCGGGCGCAACTATGCGGACCATGCCAAAGAGATGGGGCACGAGGTAGACCGCGAAGCGCCCTTCTATTTCACCAAATCGCCTGCGCATCTCAGCCCTTCGGGCATCACCATTCCATACCCGCCGGGTACGAAAGATTTCCATCATGAGATGGAGTTTGTCGTGGCCATCGGCGCGCCGGGGTTTCGTGTGGCACAAGATAAGGCTTTGGATCTGGTCTTTGGCTACAGCGCGGGTCTGGATATGACCCGGCGCGACCTGCAAGCACAGGCCAAGGACAAACGCCGCCCGTGGGATACCAGCAAGGATTTTGAACATGGGGCCATTGCCGCCCCGTTAAGCCGAGCCGAGGAGTTCGGCACCCCCGGTCCACAGACGCTTTCGCTGTTGCTGAACGGCGAGCCGGTGCAGCGCGCCCACCTGTCAGACATGGTCTGGTCGGTGCCCGAGATCATCGCGCATCTTTCGACACTTTATCACCTTGGGGCCGGTGATCTTATCTTCACGGGCACGCCTGCAGGCGTCGGCCCGGTGAAACCGGGCGATCAGCTGCACGGTGAAGTGGACGGCCTGGCACCGGTTGAATTGATGATCGCCGCACCGGAGGCTGAGGTCTGACAGGCCTGTCAGCCGACGCTGGCCGAGGTTCCAGCCAGTAGATCGCTCAGCTGTAGCAAGATACGTGCGGCATCGGACGCCACATCATCTGCAGTCTCATAGAGCAGCAGCACCAACAGATCATCCGCCGTTTCAAATTCGCTGACCACCCAGATCGCATCCGGACCCAGCATGCCAGGGGCGGAAAGGTCATCGAGAAATCCTGCCACGGTCGCGTGGGCGACATCGACGAACCCGGCGTTGTCTTCGATTTCGCCGCTGTCGATCCGGGCAATCAGGGATTGCATCTGCTTGTGCCACTCTTCGGCGGCCCTCGGCTTAGCGGGCGGCGGCGGCGCAGGTACAGGTGATGCAGGCGCAGGTGATTTGATCGCGGGCGCTGCGACAGCGGGCTGAACGGCGGGCGTCGAGGCCGGGCCAGGCGTGGAGGCAATCGGTGCCACGTCAAAGCTGCCCGGCGGCATCAACCGCTCGCGGACCGGGGCTACGTTCATGCGGATTGCACGCCGAATTTTCTCAAGGTGATCAGCGCGGTAATCGAAGACGGCCCGCATGACCGCATCAATCAAGGCAGCCCCACCGCTGTCGCTCCAAAGCGCTTCGGGGTTGGTGTCTTCACCAGACATCGCCGTCAGCGCGGCGGGAATTGCGATGGGCACCGCGTCGCGAAATCGTTTGATCCGATCGGCGGCCAGCCGGTCCGTCAATGTCGAGGCATTGTTGTCGTCAATCATATCGGCATGGGTCACAACCAACACCGCATAGCGGCGCAATTGCGCAGGAAAGCTCTGCCAGACTTCGCTTTCATCTTCTTCATCGGCATCGGCGGCATTGCTGCACCACAACAACACATCCGCCAATCGGTTCATCGCAAACCGGGCTTCTTTTCCTCTTGCCGTTTCGTCCAATTGCGGGATGTCGATCAGCCACAAATCTTGCAGCACGTCGCAATCAACCCCAATCGACACAAGATCGGGCGAGACGGCCAGAGCGGTGTCGATGTTGATCCCGGCAAAATCCTTGCCCGCACGATCCCACCATCCGGCTGTGGTTTTCTCTTCTGTCGCGTGGCGCAGAATGATTGGTGGAAAATCCCGAGGTTTGCCGTCTGCGGGCAATACATCGACGCCGGTCAAAAGGTTGATCAGGCTTGATTTTCCGACACCTCTATTACCGGCAACCGCGATGCGGGTTGGCGCGTCAAGCTGGGCTCTCAGGTTTTCCGCCTGTTCCTGGGCCCGCTCTACATCCGGCTCCAGCGGCAGGTCCAGCGTGTCAAGAAACTCTAAAAAGCGGTCAAGACCAGCCTTTTCCGCATCGTAAATCTGGACATCGCTCATGCCTTATCCCCGCCGGCCTGAGTGGCGATCCAATCTGCGGCAAGGGCCGGGATCTGATCTGGTTTAATAATCTGGGCAGTTATGGCGTCTGGTGTTGCACAAAGTCCGAAAGATGCGGCATCTGATGTGACGTCGCGCATGACAATCCAGATGGGCCCGTCAAAATCTGCGTCTTTCGCCGCGCGCCATTCGGTCAGTTCGGTCACAAGGCCGGTCAAGATGGCAGCATCGGGCAGCAGGTCGACGTTTCCGGTCATTTCGGTCACCTGGCCATCGGCGGCCAAAAGCGCAACAGCTTGCAGACCCGCGGCGTCAATGGCCGAAGCGTTCGGTATCTGCTCAACGGGGGTTTCGCCAACCAATGGCGCGCAAGAAGCGTCCTCAGTGTCTTTTGGCAGCCAACCCTCAGAACCGCAAATGCGGCGCAGCTCCCGTGCGGTGTGGCCAATTCCGTCCATATCGGGATTGTCTGGCAGAGTGTGTGGATCAAGCAGTAAGGGGCCATCGGCCTGCGCAAAACCGCGCAGAGTTTCTACGATCAGACGTAACCGGGCGGCGCGGCCTTCATCGCTTGGATCGGTCGCTTCTGCTATGCCGGAAAGGCCGTAAACCCGGCCGCTGCGAACGGTGATCTGGCAAGTGGCGCCTGCGCCGGTCGTGAATGTAAGCACGCGCGGCAAGATAGCACTGGCGATTTCGTCCAGCATTTCTGCCAGACGTTCACTGGCGCTGGCAGCCGCGAGGGTGCGTGCCAACGCGGCCCGCGGCTTGGTCGCGGTTTCTATGCGCGACAGGATTGTGCGAATGTTTTGATCAACGGCCATGGTCTACACTGCGTCCGTTCTAGAATTCGTTTGCAACATGCTGTCTGTTTTCCATTGCCATCTGGGCCACCCGTTCTGGGTCAGCCGACAGGTCGCAAACATAACACAAGACGTGCTCGGGCTCATTCTTAGCTTGTACAAAGAACCTCAGCGTTGAGGGTCCATGCACAAAAAACTGCCGTACCGCGGCAGTATTGGGCACCGACGCGGCATCGCTTTGTCTCATCTGGTCTGAGATGGCAGAAAGCCCATTGCTTTCGACTAAATATGCCGCTGCAGTCGCGATCCTGTCCAGTGCCTCTTGTGGCCGGGGACGCAGGGCTGCGCTGCCCAAGATCAGCCCAGTGGGCAGATCAATGTAGCAAACCGTCTGACAACCGGGAACCGAACGCAGCCCTTGCTCCAGCGCCTCATTCAATGACATGTCTGCACCTGTATTTCCTTCACGGCGCTCAAACGCCGCACTTCCATGCGGTAGACCAATTCGCGCATGATTTCAATGCAGTGTTGTTCGTTCAGCCGATTCTGCGCCAGCCCGCTTCTTCCATCGCATCTGGTTGTTCGACCGGTTCTTCAGGTGCGAACCGGCCTTGATCTTCCATTGCGCCGATGAAGGTTTCCATTGCGGCCAGAACATCCGCAACGGTCTCGACCGGGCTTTGGGCGATGATTTCGGCCCAGATCTGACGTGGGCTGGCTGCTGCCATGGGCACGGTCGGCTTGTCAGCCACCAACGGCGCGGCCAGGCTGCCAGCAACCGTGTCACGCAACAAGGCAGATAGACCTACATCCGCGCCTTCATCTGCCAGTTCGTCATCTTGTGCTGCCTGATCTTCTTCGCTGTCATCCAGGGCAAGATCCGCGCTTTGTGCGGCAATCTGTTCAAGCAATGCATCATGGTCATTGCGTGAGGTTGAAGCATGTTCTCCGGCGATCTCATCGATCTCATCGATCTCATCGATCTCATCGATCTCATCCAGCTCAGCTGCCGTAAGTTCGGTGAGTTCCTGATCTGAAAGCTCGTCTTCGTCGGTCATTTCAAATTCGAACGACTCTGATGGATCGCCCTCAATTGGCGTTGCGTCTGTGGCAACTTCAATTTCTGGCTGTTCGTCAACCTCACCTTCTGAAGCCAACTCAAATTCAACCTCAGCATCCGAGGTGAATTCCACGTTTGTTTCTTCGTCTTGCGCATCGTCGAGCGCCGCAAGATCGTCGGATGCCGGTTCGGGATCAGTCAGCAACAGCTGGCTGCGCAGCAGCTCGGCTTCTTCACTGTCAATGCGCCCGCGATTCTGATGGCGGTTAGCCTGAATGCGGTTCGGGCGGATTGGCGAAACCGTAGACGTCCGGGTTACTTCGGCCTGAGGGGCCGGGGCCACGTCATCAAGCTCGGTTTCGGCGATCTCTTCGGCCGTTTGCGACAATAGCTTCAAAAGCCGTTCGCCACCACTGGATTCCATCAGTTCATTCGAACCGTTCTCAGTCTTAGCTTTCAACGCTTGGGTGGCCGAAAACAGCATAATCGATGCGAACATCTCGCCCGCTTCGCGTGTCAGACGTTTGAGAACACGGGCTTGGTTGTGGTCATCCAGTTTATCGGCCCGCGTGGCCAATAGGATCGAGCGCGTTTTGAGCGCGTCGGGCAGGCCCGCATATGCGCTGTTTTCACTGGCGCGCCAGGCCTGCGTCGCATGCGTGCACCAGACCACGGCATCTGCGTTGTCGATGGCCGTGTCGCGGTGAAATTCAGGGATGTTCGGGTCCGAAATGCCGGGTGTATCCAGCAGATCCATATGGCGCAGGATGTCGCTGGTCATAAAGACTTTGATGTACCGGATGCTCTTGACATCCAGCGACTGAATGTCTGCCATGTCAAAGCTGTGGGTCTGATCATCACTGTCTACATAGTAGGGCGGTTCTTCCCCATAGCTTATCCAAACCGGGGGCGCTTGCGTTGCTGTGATCTGAGTGGGCAGCGCCATTTTACCAACGAGGAAGTTGATAAGCGTCGTTTTGCCAGAGCTGAACTCGCCCATAAGCGCAAAGCATGGCTTTGAGCCTTTCATCGGCAATAGCTGATGATCAGTGGGCTGCATGTCTTCTCGAATGGCGACGACGGTGTCGTGTGTCATGGTATGCTCCTCAGGCGGCCTGTTCTTCCAGGTCTTTCAGTATTTCGGTGTAGATCGCCGCTGCATCGACCGACGCGGTTTGGGATTGGGTCAGATTGACCGACTCGGCCGAACCGGACTCGGCCAGCCGGGTCAAGGTTTCGACGTGTTCGGCGACGAACGCATCGAAGATGGTGCGGCATTCTTCCAGCACGGGAACCACTTGGGTTTTTTCCAGATCGTTGATGATTGACTGGGTTTCGGCGCGGATCAGATGCGCATATTCATTGGCAGAGGTCTCGAACCCTTTCCGCTTTTGCCACCAGCGGCGCCACCAATTGCCCTGAAGATCCAAGGCCAGCGTTTTACCCAGTTCCACCGGCGGTGGGATTTGCGGTGTTTGCGGGGCATCGACCCTGAAATCTTGCAGCTGATCTTCCAGCGCGCCGCGGTAAACCGCCTCCAGTTCGCGGGTCGTGACTTCGTAGATATCACCGACCTTCGCCTTTACCTGGCGAGAGAAACTGGCATATGCCGAGCGGTGAAGAACACGCAAGCCGGCTGGATCATAGTTCCATGTGCCGTTTTCGCCAAACTTCTCAAAGTGATCGATCAGAGATTCCGTCGCCCGTTTAACGAAACCTTCCTGCGCAGATGTCATACGTCCGATCAGGTCAGCGCGCAGGCTATCGCAAAGCTCTGTCATCGCTTCTGAACGACGGCGCGAGATATCATTGGCCGCTTCCACCGGATCACCTGCGAGCACAGACACTGGCGCGGTTTCGTCGCGGTCTCTTCGGGTTGTGGCTACAACCGCCCGGGCCTGATTGGTAAGGTTACGGGTGCCGCGAAGGGTTTTCTCGTGCAGGTGGCGGGCACTTCCATCGGAAATACGCTCTCCAAGTGCAATCAACAGCTCCGGCAGACCCGACGCATGCCACATGGCATCATCGAGCGGCAGATCGGTCAGATCTTCGCGCGCTTCCAGATACGCATCCAACACATCCGCGGAATCGTCCATCAAAATGCTGCGGTCGCCCTTCAAGGCGGCCTCAGCCCATTGGGCGCTGCCGAAAACAATTGCCACGTCGCTTTCGACGCGATTGGATTTCAAAGTCTTGCGAATGCTGTCGCGGATTTCGGGGATTTGCCGCATGGGGTCGGCCAGCTCATCGATGCGGTTCACAAACAAGACAATCTGGCGTTTTTCGAGGTTCGCAATGATGCGCATCAGGGCCAGATCGATTGTTGTCAGCGCCTGATGGGCGGCCAAAACCACAACGCAGAGCTCGGCACCGCGCAGACTGCGGATGGTGATCTGCTCACGCATCATGAAGGTATCGTTGACACCCGGTGTGTCGCAAAAGCGGATGGGCATCGCGTATTCGGGGACCGTCAAATACAGCTCGGCCGATTTTGTGATGTCTGCAAAACGACCAGTTTTGGTGCTGACATCATCGGTCGGATCATTGTCGCCGATGCTGACATAGCGCTCCATCAACTCGGTATCGACATAGCCGTATGTGTGTGCCTGGCCCAAAATGCGCTCAAAATGCTTGCCCAGACGGCGCTCGGTCTTCTCGCGCATTTCTTCGATCTGGCGCGTGATGTCCACCATTTCTTCCTCGGCACCGGCGCGACTGGACAATTCGCCCAAACGGCCTCCGCCTGTGGTCAGGGCGTCCCAGTCATCCCGGTCGAAAAAGCTGAACCGAGCGCGGACCCTCTCATCGCCGTCAAGTCGAGGAGCTTCGCCGTTGATCTGCATCGAGGTCACGACCGACGTCCAAGGGTTTACGTCGGATGGCAACAGACCCGGCGAACCGGCAAGTATGTTCGTCAGTGCGGATTTCCCGGCCTTGACCTGTCCGACCAATATCACGTTGGCGCAATATCCATCGAGCTTAGATTTCAGCGCGGTCGCGCGCGAAGATGTACGACCATCGGAAACTTTCGCCAGTTTCGATAGTTTTTCGGACAGGGCAGCAAAAGCCTTGCACTGCTCAGCAACGGCCTCGTTGCCAGCAGACAGAAGGTGTGAATTCTTCAACATACTCATCGAAAACCCGCTTTATTGTGGATAGTTCATGGGGCCAAACACCCGTCAGGCCGCTTGGTCTTTGTCTGTGCGATGCGACAGAAATCCGGTTATTTCCAAAGCTTTCAATACAACTGCATGCCGTGTTGCGGCAGGAACCATTTCGTCGTTTTCGCAAACGTAGATTCGCAGGGATTGATAAAAGTCACCGTGATCCAGGGAAACGATCTGCTCTGCGTCGGCAAAGGGATCCGCCTTTGATGGCCCAATCTGCATTTTTTGGTTCGCAAAGCGATGGATCTGCCCGTCATAATCGACGATCTGCAAAGCAAATCCGGATGAAGGGGAAATGTTTTCAAGAGCTTGCAGCTCTTTCAAGACATGCGGCTGGTAGTACGGCCGCTCGGCTGCGGCTTTATGGGCGGTATCGCGAGGCAGTGCCAAAGTCGGTCCCTCCATCTCAATCTGCTCAATCCGGGCGGTTGGCATCGGGGCCATTGCCTGGTTATTGGGAATCTTAACTTTCCAAGGCATACCGGTGCATTACGGCGAAATCGTGGTTCGATCATGGCTGCTGTTCGCAAATTGCAAACCATTGCTAACAACCGCGCAAATCGTTTCCATTCTGGCTGGAAAGCGGGCGGGCTGACGCCTTGGGCCAAAAAAAATACGGCCGGTCGTAGGACCGGCCGTGGCTTGTGTGTTGCACGCAGCGCTACGAGCATTGCGTGCCTTTCGAGCGTTAGTTACTTCGACTTGTTGAACTCTGAGAGACTGTCGGCAATGACAGCATACCATTCACCGCTTTCCCGCATCTCATTCAGGCCGCGGTTAAGCATGGCCAGGTAGACCCGGCCGCGTGGATTGGTCTTGTGCGTCACGAAGGCCAATTCTTCCAGCTTCGCGAGGCTCGGGTTGGGTTGTACAACCCCGGCGGCTTCCGGAACCGAGGCAACGGTGGCGCCGCCTGTTTCGAGGTCAAGTGAAGCCATATCTGCCTCACCTTCGACCAGCATTTCAACGCATTCCTGCGCTGTCGCGGGCCGCACCATGGTTACGATGGGTTCAACCAAACCTTCGATCGTGATGTCGGCTGTTGACCACCCTTCAGGACGGCAGATCCGGGCACCTGCATAATCTGCAAATGAAGTTACATTTGCATATTTGTTGTCCGGCATCGACCAATACGCGGTGACCGTTTCATAGATCGGCAATGACTTGTCGAGCTGTGTGCAACGGAATTTTCCATTGTCATCCAGCAGATCAAGGTCGGAGCAATCTGGAATGATCCACGCCACGGAAATGTCAAATGCCCCGATAGGCAGAAGTGTATCAAGATGCGAAGTCCAATCGTTTACGAAGCTAACCGAATAGTCCCGATCGTTGCCACCGCGGTTCAGAGACGTTGTGGCCAAGCGAACAAGCATGCCGCCGCCCTTTAATTCTTCACCGGTAAACGGAGCCCAGCCACCGCCACTGACAAGTTTGAGTGGCGGCTCAAAGGAATTCGATTTCTTGCGCTGGGATTGCTTGGCTTCTTCCGCTTCAATCACCTGGGCGGCGGATGCGCCGCTGAGGCTACCATCTTCGCATGGAAGGTCCAGCACGGTGCCAGGTTCCAGATTGTTCGGGTTCCCGCCGATTGTGTTGCGGTTGGCGTTAAAGACCATCTGATAGTCAAAAGTGCCATAAGCCGCTTGGGCGATTGATCCAAGGCTGTCGCCCTGGACAACTGTGTAAGATTGGCACGCTTCCTGGGCCGAGGCCGCGAACGGCAGTGCGAAAATCGTTGTCGCGACTGACAGCATGTATTTGGCGGAGTTTGATATGCGGGTCATGATGGGGGTCCTTTGATAGGTAATATGTGTTTGTGAGGTCATGTGAGGGTTGGCCATTACAAGCGGCATGGTCCTCAATTCGTTGCAGGCATGATCTGGGTGCGAAGCCCGCTTGCGATGATGTCGTGCCATTCTCCGGATACCAGCATAACTTGCAGGCCCAGATTTAGCGTATCGATCAGATTTTTACCTTCAGGGCTGGCTTTGTGCACGGCGACTTGCATTGGCACAATAGTGACCAGGTTCGGGTTTGAGGTGACACTGTTTTGCAGGCCCAGCTCTGTCATGGCCTGTTCGCCAGTACGTGTATCAAGCGCTACCACATCAACTGATCCGGTCATCAATTGCTCGAAGCATTCGGTAACACCAGTTGGTTGAACAAGATTGATGGTTGGGGGCATCAAGCCGGCCAGTTCCAGATGGCTGGTCGGATAGCCTTCTGGTCGGCACACCGTGGCCCCGCCCAGATCGCCGTTCACAACGGCACCATCATATGCGCTGCCATTGCGGGTGAAAAAGCCTTCGACGATTTCATAGATCGGATCGGAGTAATTGTAGTACTGGCAGGCATAGCTTTCGGTTTTCGTCAGTGTCCCTTGCGATTCACACCCGGGGCGTGACCAGGGAAAGCTTGCATCGAAAGCGAGCGTGGGCAGCAGAGTATCCAGATGTGCGGCCCGGTCGTTGACAAAGATGATCTCGACCTCTTGCTCAGGATTTGCACGCAACATCGCATGCGTGATCAGGTTGGTGATCAGACCCTGGCCGGGCAGGCTTTCATCTGTGTAGGGTTTGTAATCATTGGCAGCCACGAAGCTGACAACCGCGGGATTGTTGCCCACATCAGGGTTGGCTGCCCAATCCGTCGCTGGGGCCTCCTCGGCTTCATCTGTCGTGGCGGGAAGGGCACCGTCGGCACATGGAAGACGTAGAACCACACCCACATTGATGATATTCGGGTCCCGACCAATTTCGTTCAGATTTTCACGATAAATCCGCAGGTAGTCCTCGACACCATACGCCTTTTTCGCGATATTTCGCAGACTATCGCCGCGCTTGATCTTGTATGTACCGCACGCCTCTTGGGCGAAGCCTTCGGTTGGGAGGATGCCGGCGCAGAGCAGGCAAAGGGCTGTCCCCATTAGTATTTTCTTCATCATAGGCGTCCTCTTAATTCTGTAGCATCCGGTCGCCCGGTAGCACCATGTTACGGAGCGGATTCCAACGGGATCACGTTCCAGAGCCTCATTGTTTGATGGCGAGCGGGCGAAGAACACCCTGCCACCTTCGAGAATTCCGCAGGCATCACCGGGCGATCATATGATCACATCGACTGGTGTTAACCGTTGCGGTAAAATCGTAAACGTCGCTGTCCGCGGCACTCTTTACGTGCCGGTCCAGCTGAACTCTTCAGAACAGAACGACACGAAGGTCAGCGTGGTCTCGCCGATCCGGATCAAATCGCCGTCGTTCAGGGACTCAGTACTCAAGACAGGCATGCCGTTCAGTCGAACGATGTTCGTCTTGCCGCCGTGTCCCAAGTAAAATTTCCGGGTTTCATCGTCATAGGCGATCGCCGCATGGTTGGAGCGCGAGATACCCGCATCGCCAAAATCCAGCTGCACTGCCTGATCGTCACCGCGTCCGATCTGTGAAACGCCGGCTTGCAGTGTGAAGAATGAACCGCGCCCCGGGCCCGTAGTAACCACCAGCCATCCAGTGGGGAAGCTGGTCGAACGTGCGACTTTCTCTTCTGGGCGCGCGCTGAAAATATCTTCGCTGCGGCCGTCTGAACGGTCAAATCCCAAAAGGGTCGTTTTAACCCGGCTGGTTCGACGCCGTGGGCGTTCATCGGCGGCGCTTGGCGCTGCAACCGGGGCTGGCGGTGTTGGTGCGACGGTTGCAATCGGTGCGGGTCGCTCGGCCGCAGGCGGCTGCGTGGCGTCAACGCCTTCCTCGGCAACCAAATCCAACCGTCCGGCTTTGGTCGAAAAGCTTGCCAATGGACTTATACGTTTCATCATGGCCCCATATCTCCCATGCTCGCGCCAGTGCGAAGACACATCTTGGTTTCGGTTTTTAGTGATGGCTGGCACAAGAAGCGCCAGCGCACTCTGTGTTACTCAACGGTTAGCGGGTACGGCACTGTTATTTTATTTCCGTCGCGGAGAACGCTGAACTCAGCAATTCCGGTCTGATTTTCCACAAGCGTCGCAAGGCTGGTCTCCAGGGCGTCAGGCGTACTGAACACAACGCCCTTTGACGTCTCTTCGATCAACACGTCTCCGGCTTTCAATCCATTGTCGATGCTCGCGGGGACTTCGGTGATCTTGGCTGTCCACAAGTTCTCGATCATCTGAATCTCAACCAGAGACCCGTCGGCAAGTGCCAGTTTGCGCACGACCGGTACGGCCAGAAGCCCGCGATCAAAGCGACCGGTTAAGGCGTCCTTGAACCGCACCGTGGCGCGGGTGTAGCCGTCGGGATCCACGCTCATTGCATTCAGCAATTGCGTTTCAAAAGCCACGCCCTTCTCAAGCGGTGCGCCGTTTATTGTAAAAATCTCTGTTCCGACTGCGATCCAATCTCCGGACACGGATGCGACTAAATCGCCCGAAAGTTCGGTGATGAGAGCGATTTCTGAATTCCGCACCGTATTTTGTGAGAATTCGAACGGAATGCGGACATCCCAAAGCGCGTACTGGACCTGTTGTTCAGCCAGGGTCTTTGGTGTGCTCGCAGCTGCCGCTTCGGCTTCGGCCAGGGCCGCTGCTTCGGCTTCTGCGGCGGCGACAGCTTCGGCTTCGGCCAGGGCCGCTGCTTCGGCTTCTGCGGCGGCAACGGCTTCGGCTTCAGCCAGGGCAGCTGCTTCGGCTTCTGCGGCGGCGACAGCTTCGGCTTCAGCCCGAGCCGCTGCTTCGGCTTCTGCGGCGGCGACAGCTTCGGCTTCAGCCAGAGCCGCTGCTTCGGCTTCTGCGGCGGCGACAGCTTCGGCTTCAGCCCGAGCCGCTGCTTCGGCTTCTGCGGCGGCAACAGCTTCGGCTTCAGCCAAGGCTGCTGCTTCGGCTTCTGCGGCGGCGACAGCTTCGGCTTCAGCCAAGGCTGCGGCTTCGGCTTCTGCCGCGGCCATGGCCTCAGCCTTGGCGGCGTCTTCAGCCGCGATCAACGCTGCGGCCTCAACCTCCGCGAGCGCGTCCGTGGCTACTGCCCCAGCTGCATCGGGATCGGAAGCTGCAACTTCATTCGTCGCGTCGACGGCTGCAATTTCGGACGCGGGCACATCAATTGCGGGAACAATTGGGATCAAGGCCGTCGTATCAGCTTCTTGCGTTGTATTTATCGGTGCCGTCGTATCCGCGGTATCGCTGCTGATCATATTGTAGCCGACCACGCCAAGCATCGCAGCGAAAGCCAGCACGGACCCGGCCAAGATCCTTGATCGGTGGCTGGAGCGGTCGTCAAGTGCCGGAAGCTCGCCAAATATTTCGGCCGATCGTCCGGCGTCCAAATTTTCCAATGATACGCTATCTGTCGCGGTGTCATCCGGCCCGTCTGCGCTCGGGGTGCTCGAATCTTGCAGCATAGACATGACAGCTGCCTCTACATTCCCATCGATCCGGCCGGGTCCGGCGGGAGCATCCAGCATGTTCAACCATTCTTCGGCCGTTTGCAGGCGGTTTTTCGGAATCGGTTGCATTGCCTTGTCAATCGCTTCCAAAAACCCAGCCGGATAGCCTTCGATACGGCCGGCTAGTGGTGTGTAAGGGTCTTCGCGCTGCTCAGCGAGCGCGCTAAGACGGGCCTGACCATTGACCGGAGCTTCGCCCGTGATCACGTGGAATAGCGAAGCCGCCAGCGCGTAGAGATCGCTCCACGGGCCTTGTTCGCTTCCGGCAATATAGAATTCCTGCGGCGAATAGCCGTCTTTGACAACGCGCAGCGCTGAGAGGGCTTTGGCGGATTCTGGCACATGTTCTCTGGCGGCACCAAAATCAATCAAGATAGGCTCGCCATCTTGGTCCAGCAGGATGTTGTCGGGTGAAATGTCACGGTGAAGCATCCCGTGGTCGTGTACGAATTTGACCGCGTCCAATAGCTTTCGGGTTATATCTACAACGACGGAAGGGGTCAGTTTTGAATCGCCGTCGTCCAGCATAGCCAGCAGATCTTTGCCATCGACGTAGTCAATTGCCATATAGGCCGTGTCGTTGTCTTCAAAAACCTGATGAACACCGACAATATGCGGATGAACAAGCTTGGACATGCTGCGCGCTTCTTGCACGAAAAGCCTGATGATGGATTTCAATTCATTCTGATGCGCACGTGAACGGGCGCTGACAATGGTTTTTGTGCGCCGGCAAAACGCGCCCGGAAAGCATTCCTTGATCACGATATCGCGGTCGAGACTGTCTTTGGCAAGGTAGGTGATCCCAAACCCGCCATTGTTCAAAAACCGGGTGATCGTGTACTGGCCGTGCAACAGCGAAGTGCCCGCCTGCAGCTCGTCCATAACGTCGTCGCTTTGCGTGTCGTCTGCCAATTTCTTAACTGCCACGTTACGTCCTCACACCAGATAGTTCAAATTCGTTGGCACGGTCTTATATTGCCAAGGAATGCCCGCGATTTACGGGCTGTTACCATTCGAGCTATTGGTCTGATCAGAAACCGGCAACAATACGGCACGAAAGAGGAATATTGGCGATAATGGCGCTATTGTCCGATATATCGGCTAATGTTTCCATTTTTTGATTTCAATCTATAGGCTTGTTTGCGGTTTTCAGATCGCTGCCAGGTCGGGCTGGTTGGCAGATTCGCAACAATAGCCATCGCTGGGTTGTGCAGATTCGAACCCGGCAGTCGTTGACCCTTGGACCGTTGCAGCGTCAACGGGATTACGGCACTCTCACGCCAAACCAGACAGGAGAACTGCCGTGCCACAATTCCGCTTGCGTAAACTCACGCTTCTGAGTGACGAGATCCATCATGATGGCGGCGCGGATGCCGTCGCCCCACGCCGGCGGGCTGCCGTGCTGGCCGTGGTGTCAAACCCATTCGCCGGTCGTTATGACCCTGATCTGCAGCCCGCGATGGAGGATCTGAAGCCACTGGCAGTTTTGATGGGCGAAAAGTTGATCGCAGCCCTTGGCGGCGCGAACGGGATTGATGCCTACGGCAAAGGCGCGCTTGTCGGCGTGATGGGAGAGTTGGAGCACGGCGCGCTTTGGCATGCGCCCGGTGGCTACGGGATGCGCGCCTTGTTGGGAGAGAGTAAGGCCATCGTGCCTTCCGCCAAGAAAGTGGGGGCCATGGGCGCCACGCTTGACCTGCCGCTGGCCCATATTAACGCGGCCTATGTGCGTAGCCACTTCGATACGATGACGGTCATGGTCCCGGATGGGCCGAAACCCGACGAGATTGTCTTTGCACTGTGCATGGCCAAAGGTCCGCGCGTGCATTCGCGTATGGGTGGGCTTGAGGCAGATCAGATCAAGGGTGAGGACGGTCTGCGCTGATGCGTTGGCTTGCGATCTTGCTGGCCATCCTGCCCGCAGCCGCCATTGCGCACGCGTCCGAGCGGATGGTGATCCTGACCCTGCCCACTGGTTGGTATATGATCGGTGCCGCGGTGGTTGTGTTTGTGACGGCAAGTGCCGGCCGCTTTGCCAGGCACATACCCGCATATGCACCCGTCGCGCTATTTGAACGGCCGGTGATCGTGCCGCGCACTGTGACCAGCTGGTGCGGGGCCGTGACGCTTCTGGGCCTCGTGCTGATCGGCATATGGGGCACCCGCGACCCCTTGGCAAACCTACTGCCCTTGTCGATCTGGACTGTGCTTTGGGTTGGGCTGACGTTGGCATCGGTGCTTTTTGGCAACCTTTGGAAAGATATCGAACCATGGCACGGCCCGGTCCGCGCGCTTCGGCGTCTCCTTGGGCGGCAGGGGCATTTCGGCCTTGCGCGGTTCGGTTATTGGCCCGCAGTCGCAGGTTGTTTTGCCTTTGCTTGGTTTGAAATTGTCTCGCTGTCACCGGCCGATCCCTATTTGCTGGCCCATGTCGTGCTTGGTTATTATTCTGTGATCCTCGTATTGGGTGTGGCCGAAGGCGAGGCGTGGCTGGACAAGGGCGAATTCCTGACCGTCTATTTCGGGTTTGTTGCGAAAGTTTCCCCCTTCTGGGCGGAAGAGCGGAACAGTCAAATCACCGTCCAAGCAGGGTGGCCGGGCGCACAGATCCTGGCACTTAAACCGCTGACCACATCCGCGATCGCCTTTGTCACACTGATCCTGGCCTCGGTCAGCTTTGATGGTCTGTCAGAAACCTTTTGGTGGCTCGGCCGCATCGGCATCAACCCTTTGGAGTTTCCAGGGCGCTCTGCGGTCATGGGCATTAATACGGCGGGCCTCATCTTATCTTGGGGGCTGAGCGCGGGACTGGTCCTTGCAACGATCCGGATAGGTCTGCCTGACGAAAAGGCGTTCCGCGCAGCCCTTGGGCCGATGATGCTGGCGTTTCTACCCATCGCGGCGGGGTATCACATTGCCCACTACCTGATTGCGCTGCTGACCGACGGGCAATATGCGATTGCCGCCCTGAGTGATCCGTTTGCCAGCGGTCAGAACCTGCTGGGCTTGTCCCAGCATTGGGTTTCGTTCGGGTTCTTGTCGACGCATGGCGGCGTGCAGGCGATCTGGATCGCGCAGTTTGCGGTGATCCTTGGCGCTCATCTGTTGGCGGTGCTTCTCAGTCTGAAGGTCGCGGACCGCGTTGGTCAGGCCCATCGGCTCACAGCACATTTGCCAATGACGGTGTTGATGGTCGTCTATACGGTCTTTGGCCTTTGGTTGCTGGCAGCTCCCGCGGCGGGGTGAAAATCTCTTGCAATTCAACGCCTGTCGGTGTTCGTTCATGTCAAGAAATCGCAAACGAGCGCGCAGCCTGTGATGGGCCAGACGCGCCGATTCAAACAGTGGAGATGTTCTAATGACCGGCAAATTGATCACCCCCAATCCGAACCGTCGTTCCATTCTGAAAGGCATGGCAGGCGCAGGTGCGCTGCTGGCGGCCGGATCGGTGCCCCGGTTCGTGCAAGCGCAATCATCCGATCCGATCCGCATCGGCTTTCAGCTGCACCGAACGGGTATCGGCGCTTCTTACGGGCGCTGGTATGAGCGTACGGCCACAGCGGCGCTGAACGTGATCAATGAGGGCGGCGGCATCAATGGCCGCCCGGTAGAGATTGTCTTTGAAGATGACGGCACCGATCCGAAACGCGGTTCCGAAGTGGTTGAAAAGCTGACCACACAATCCAATTGTGATCTCGTGATGGGCACGTTGTTCAGCCACGTTGTCATCGGCTCCTCCCCCCGCGCGGGCGAATTGCAGGTGCCCTACCTGGTCTGCTCTGAGGGGCATCATGTGGCAAGCGGAATGCTCAACCGCTGGACCATGCAGCCCGGCATCACGGATGTGAAAAGCCAGGTGCAGGGCATGGCACCCTTCGTCACCTCAAACCTTGGCAAGAAGGTCACGATGATCTTCCCCGATTTCGCCTTTGGCCATGATCACCGCGATTATTTCACTGCGGCTGTGGCAGCCGAGGGCGGCGAGGTGATCAAGCATATCGCCATTCCGCCGACCGAAACCTCGTTCACCCGCTACTTCCCGCAGATCCCACGCGACACGGATGTGATCTATCACGTCATGGTCGGCCCGGCGGTTCTGACCTTTGTGAAGGAGCTGGGCGAATTCTACGGCTCGGGCGCACGGCCCGAACTCTTCGGCTTTATCGACAGCCTTGAAGCGGTCGACATCGCCAGCCCCGGTCTTGAATTCCTTGAAGGCTCGCATTTCTGGGAAGGTCATGCGCGCTATAAGCAGGCCGATGCGTCCGAGCATGAAATCTTCTACCGCGATGCGGTTGGCGTGGATGACAATGGCGCATCGGTATCGGATGCAGCGGATGTCGCGACCTATGCGCATATGTTCTCAACCTGGGAAACGCTCTTTGTGATCAAAGAGGGCATGGAGGCCGCAGGCTATCAAGGCCCTGCCGACCGACAGAAATTTGTCGAAGCGGTCGAGGCGATGGCAGGCTTTGACGAAGGGCAGGGCCATCCGCAGGGGCCCAAGGTCTTTAACGGCAAGACCCATCAGGCCTTTGGGTTGCAATCGATCACCAAGGTCGAAGGTGGCAAGCTGAACCGCGTGCATCAGACCACGATGGAAGACGGCTTTTATCCCGATGAAGTCGATTACACGACGCAAAGCTTCTGACCTAATGAGGCGGGCGGGGGCAATCCCCGCCCGAATGCCGCTTGGATTTCGGACCCTATCTTTTGCTTGCCCTGATGGAAGGGCTTGTGACCGCCGCAGTGCTTGCGCTGACGGCGGCTGGCCTGTCTTTGGTCTTTGGCATCATGCGCGTGGTCAATGTCGCACATGGCGAGTTCTTCATGTTGGGCGCGGTGCTGGCATGGTTTATCTCGCAGGTGGTGCCCGGCCCGCCAGCGGTGGCGTTTGCAACCGCTCTGATCTTTTGCCCGCTGATCGTGGGGGCCATCGCGGCGCTGGCCGATATGCTGGTGCTCAAACGCCTGAATTATGAACCCGAAGCGACGATCGTGGCCACGATCGGGCTGCTTTATATCCTGCAACAAGCTGCCCTTAGCTTTTTTGGCCCAGACGCCCGCCCGGTCCCAGCGCCGTTCAGTTTTCGTATTCAACTGCCTTGGTTTGGCTATTCCGGCTATAAGCTGGCGGTGGTGGTTGCGGCGGTGCTGCTGCTGCTGGCGGTCTGGCTGATCCTGACCCGCACCAAGGCCGGGCTGATCATGCGCGCGACGCAGATCGACCGCGATACAGCGCGGGCCTTTGGCATCAATGTGGACCGCGTCTATGCGGGTGTCTTCGCATTGGGCGCGGGGCTTGCGGCCATCGCCGCCGTGCTGATCGTGCCTATTCAGCAGGCGCATTACCTGATGGGGGGCGACCCGCTGCTACTCTCGTTCATTGTGGTGATCATTGGCGGCCTGGGCTCCTTGCGCGGCACGCTGATCGCGGCACTTTTGATCGGGTTGTCGGATGGGGTCATCTCAACCTTCTTCGCGCCGACCTTGGCCAAGATCATCGCGACAATGGTTGTGGCGCTGGTGCTGGTCTTCCGCCCGCAGGGCCTTTTTGGCAGGCGTGCGGCATGAAGATGGATCGGGCGCTTTTGTTGCATCTGGGGCTGCTGGCGGCCCTTTTGGTGCTGCATTTCACCGCCCCCGCCTATCACCACACCAACCTTGCGCGCATCATGGTCCTGTCGGTCTATGCGATGGGATACAATATCGCATTTGGCTATACCGGGCTGTTAAGCCTTGGCCACGCGCTTCTTTTTGCCGCCGGTCTTTACGGTGCGGGGATGAGCGTCACGTATCTGGGTCTATCCGCAGGGCCGGGGCTGATACTGGGCACGCTGGCGGGCGGGCTGATGGCGGTCGCGGTGGGCGTATTGGCGCTGCGCACGGCGGGCGTGGCTTTTATGATCGTCACCTTGATGTTTGCCCAGACCGGTTATCTGACCATCCTTTACTTTGGTCAGTGGACACGCGGCGACGAAGGTATCGTCGTGCAAAAGGCCGGGAGGATGCTGGGCCCATTTGATCTGTCGGACGATGGCACGCGCTATATCGCGGCACTGATCCTGTTTTCCGCAGCCCTTTTGCTGAACCTCGCGCTGGTGCGCTCTGCCCGGGGCCGGGTGATGGTGGCGATGCGCGAGAATGAAGAGCGCAGCCGCATGCTGGGGTACAACCCCTTCACGGTAAAGCTGACGGCCCTTGCCATCTCGGGCCTTTATGCGGGCGTTGGCGGGGCGGCTTACGGGTTGATGTTTGGCTATGTGGGGGCCAGCTTTGCCTCAGTGCAATATTCAATTCTGCCGCTGCTTTATGTGCTTTTAGGTGGGGCCGGGACAGTGCTTGGCCCCTTCCTTGGCGCGCTTTTGATGTTCTATCTGATTGACTACGCAAGTTCGGTCACCGACGCGCATCAATTCGTCACTGGTGCGGCGCTGGTTTTACTGGTGCTCTTCGCGCCCAAGGGCATTTTGGGCACGCTCCGCGCAAGGGGGCTGAAATGGCTGCCTTGATCTTGTTGGAAGCACGCGGCCTGACCCGGCATTTTGATGGGCTGAAAGCCGTCGATGGGGTGGATTTCGACCTGCCCCAAGGCGAGATCCATGCTCTGATCGGCCCCAATGGCGCAGGCAAGACCACCTTTGTCAGCCTGCTGTCGGGCCGGATCGAGGCGCAAGCGGGCAGTATCGGGTTCGCCGGGCGCGACATCACCCGGATGCCCGCCCACGCGCGGGTGCGTGCAGGCATTGCCTATACGTTCCAGATCACCCAAGTGTTTGCGGCGCTGTCGGTTTTCGACAATGTGGCACTTGCGGTGCAAAGCCGGGGTGCCAAAAACCGCAAAGCCGAGGCGGATGAGGCCTTGGCCCGTGTCGGGTTGCAAGAACGCGCCGATCAGGTGGCCGGCACGCTCAGCTACGGTCACCAGAGGCTTTTGGAAGTGGCGATGGGGCTTGCATTGAAGCCCAAACTTTTAATCCTTGATGAGCCAACCCAAGGGTTGGCACAGGGCGAGATCGAGACCTTCAAGACGATTGTGCGCGCCGTTGTGCCGGATGCCACGGTGCTTTTGATCGAGCACAACATGGATGTGGTCATGGACCTTGCCCATCGTATCACGGTGCTGAACTTCGGCGAGGTTCTGGCCACCGGAACGCCCGAGGACATTCGTGCCAACACGGCGGTTCAAACCGCCTATCTGGGGGGCTGAATGCTGCGACTGGAGGGCATAGATGCAGGCTACGGCGATGTGCAGGTGCTGCGCGGGCTAAGCCTGCAGGTCGAGGCCGGTGAAGTGCTGTGTGTGATGGGCCGCAACGGCGCGGGCAAATCGACGATGCTGAAAACGATTATGGGACAGAACCGCGCCAGTGCCGGATCAATCACGCTTGACGGGACGCGGATTGACCCGCTGCCTGCGCATGAGGTGCCGCGCCAGGGCATCGGCTATGTGCCGCAGGGCCGCAGGCTGTTTGGGGATCTGACGGTGGCCGAGAATATCGAGATAGGCCTGATGACCCGCAAGCGTGATGCGCGGGTGCGCGAACACGTGCTTCAGCTTTTCCCACGTCTGCGCGAACGTATGGGGCAGGTGTCGCGTACGCTGTCGGGGGGCGAACAGCAGATGCTCGCGATTGCACGCGCGCTTTGTTTGGAACCAAAGGTCTTGTTGCTGGATGAGCCGACCGAAGGGCTGCAACCCTCAATGATCACGCTTATTCGCGACACGCTTACCGCGCTGAAGCACACCGGCGTCGCCACAATTCTTGTCGAACAGCGCGTGGACGCAGCCCTGTCCGTTGCCGATCGGATCGCGTTCATGGTGGGCGGCACTGTGGCTGAAACCATTGCCGCAGATGGTTTGCGCCCGAATGCCGCGCAATTTGCCACTTATGTCGGCATCTGAAGCGCGCCTCTGGCCGGGCAGGCGCTGTGTCGCTTAGAATTTTGTTGCGCGAATCTTATAAAACTTTACCAATTGATAAAAATACGCGCTGCATGAAGTAAACTGACAGGGGCTGAACATGACCACACCAATCAAATCCGGGCTATCCCGGCGTCATCTCATGGCAACCGCCGCCGGCGTTGCTGCAACCGGAATTGTGGGGCTTCCCAAAGCCTTGCGCGCCGCTGACCCGATCAAGGTCGCGGGTATTTATACTGTGCCGGTGGAACAGCAATGGGTCAGTCGCATCCATATCGCCGCTGAAGCCGCGGTGGCTGCGGGGGCTGCGGAATACACCTATTCCGAAAATACCGCCAATACAGACTATCCGCGCGTCATGCGGGAATTCGCAGAACAGGGCTACAAACTGATTGTGGGTGAGATTTTCGGAGTGGAGCAAGAGGCCCGCGAAGTCGTGGCCGAATATCCCGACGTGGCCTTCCTGATGGGGTCCAGCTTCTTGCAAGATGAAGCGCTGCCAAACCTCGCGGTCTTTGATAACTACATTCAGGACGCAAGCTATCTTTCGGGCATCATTGCCGGTGCGATGACCAAGGGCAACATCGGCATGGTTGGCGGCTTCCCAATCCCCGAGGTAAACCGCCTGATGAACGCCTTCATGGCAGGCGCGCGTGAGATGAACCCCGATATTGCCTTTCAGGTCAGCTTCATCGGCTCATGGTTCGATCCTCCGAAGGCCAAAGAAACCGCCTTTGCCATGATCGACGGTGGCGCAGATCTGCTTTACGCCGAACGCTTTGGCGTATCGGATGCCGCGCAGGAAAAGGGCGTGCTGGCGATCGGCAACGTGATCGACACCCAAGGGGACTATCCTGACACCGTCGTCGCCTCGGCAATCTGGCATTTTGAACCCACGCTCAATGCGGCCCTTGCCGCCGTGGCAGCAGGCACCTTCAAGGCCGACAATTACGGGGTCTATTCCTTCTTGAACGCAGGCGGCTGTTCGCTGGCACCGCTGGGCACCTTTGAAGGCAAGGTTCCAGAGGCTGCATTGGCGCTGGTCGCAGAACGCGAAGCGGCGATCAAGGCGGGCACCTTCTCGGTTACAATCAACGACGACGAACCGAAGTCCTCCTGATGCATAAAGGGGCGGAGGCGGAGGTTGTCCTCCGCCTCGACGGGATCACCAAGCACTTCGGGCCGCTGGTCGCGAACGATGCCATCAGTTTCGATCTGAAACGCGGCGAGGTTATCGCCCTTCTGGGCGAGAATGGTGCGGGCAAGACCACGTTGATGAATATCCTCTTTGGCCATTACACCGCCGATGCAGGAACGGTCGAAGTGTTCGGCCAACGCATGCCGCCGGGCCATCCCCGCGCAGCGCTCGCGGCAGG
>JBARVN010000116.1:0-17286 GCA_049646285.1 Albidovulum sp.
ACCGATTTCATACTAAGCCAGACAATTGACCTGCTGGCTGGGCAGGACAACCTTGCTACATCGCTTCTATACGTCTCTGATCATGGTGAATCACTTGGCGAAGGCGGACTTTACCTGCACGGATCGCCCTACTTCATGGCCCCGGAGTTCCAGACCAAGGTGCCGATGATATTTTGGATGTCAGATGCGTATAAGCAGCAAATGGCGCTGTCCGGTTCGTGCGTAAAAGGCAAATCTGATAAGGCGTTCAGCCACGACAATCTGTTTCATTCTGTTCTTGGCATGATGCATGTTCAAACCAATGTCTATCAAGCAGCGCTGGATCTGTTTTCAGGGTGTGCCGAGCAAACATTGGTTGTGAAGTCTGATGGATAGCCGATCGGTGTCGCGGCCCAAACCAGCCCCCGTCACAGGTCTTGCGCATGTGTTTTCAGCGGGGTCCTATTCGCTGTCTGGTCTGGTCAGGCTTTGGCAGGAAACGGCATTTCGTCACGAGGTTTTACTATTTTTAACAACGATCGGCCTGTTTGTGTTTTTGGGCGCGGCGATGACAGACCTGTTGATACTAGCTGGGTTGTTTTTGTTGCTTGTCGCGGTGGAGGCCCTGAATACCGCCATCGAATGCATTGTCGATCACTTGGCGCCCGAATGGTCGCTGTTTGCCAAGAACGCCAAAGATCTTGGTTCGCTGGCCGTGATGTGCTGTCTGATATGCGCGGGTCTATTTGTTGGATCTGTCATCATCGGCCGGATCGGTTTTTGATATAGATGAACGGTTTGTGTCGTGACTTATCTGCGGCGCGATGTATGTCTCACCAATATCTCAGGTCGGCCGCGGGTTTTGTCTGTGGTGACCAAAGCAGGGGGCCTTAGTCAGCCCCCATACGTATCTTTGACACATATCGGAACGCCCCAATGCGCATATTGCTGATCGAAGATGAACCATCGCTGGCGCGCGCCGTGGATGAGCATTTGGTGGCTGAGCGCAGTGTTTGCGATTGGTACGCGACAGTTGACGAGGCGCTCTGTGCGGTTCGGACGCTTGAATATGATCTTGTATTGCTGGATCTTCACCTGCCGGACGGCGATGGCATGACGATCCTCAAGCACCTGAGGTCCCTCCAACGCTACACGCCCGTCATCATCCTGTCTGCGCGAGACAAAGTTAGTGACCGCATCAAAGGGTTGGAATTTGGGGCCGACGATTACATCATCAAACCTTTCGATCTTCAGGAACTATCGGCGCGCATCGCCACTGTCACCAGACGGCAACTTCAGAATGCGTCAAATATCGTGACGGTTGGGTCGGTGATCTTTGACCTTCAGCGGCGAACGACGACGCGTGACGACACGTTGATTTTTCTAACACCGTCCGAGTGGGCGGTGATGGAGTGCTTGTTGCGGCGCTCATCCGTCGTCGTTCCAAAGGCTCAGCTTGAGGAAACATTATATGCGCTGGGCAAAGAGGTCGAAAGCAATGCCATCGAGGCGCATATAAGCCGTCTGCGGTCAAAACTTGGGCGAGATGTGATCGTGACACAACGGGGCCTTGGTTATAGCGTCGCCAGATGACCAAACCTATCCGAAGCCTGGCAGACGCCCTTATTCGACCGCTTCTATTGGGCTGTTCGCTTGCGTTTTTATTGGGAACCGCGCTTTCGGTTTATATAGTGCAGATTGAGTATGATGAACTGCTAGATCTGTCCCTAAGGGCCAAAGCGGAACTGCTCCTGCCGTTGATGGCCGCAGAGTATGAACAAAACCCGCAGGCGATCACTGATCACCTTGGCCGGATCGAAGGCACAGGCCTGGACGTTGAGGAGAAGGCCTCGTTCTGGCTTGTCGACGCCCAGAACCGCACAATCGTCCAATCCACATACATGCCCACGGGGTTGAACAATGATGCCGGTCGCGCGTCGGGATTTGCAGAGCATGCGACCCATCGCTACTTCACTACGCCGCCGAATGCCGATGGCGTCCGGCTTGTCATTGCGGAACCGTTGATAGAACGAAACGAAGCTGTGATGGACAGCCTTTTTGGAATTGCTCTAAGCATGGCGATACTGGTGATCATTGCTTTCGTAGTCATCCGTCTGGCGATCCGCTACCTGCAGCGCACGATTTCTTCCCTGAGTGATACGATACGTCAGAAGAATGAATTCGACCTGGCCCCAATTGATCCGTCCCTGTCTTTCTCGGAAATGTACCCGGCAGTAGAAACGATCAACGATCTTATGTCGCGTCTTGGCAAGGCCGTGGAGTCAGAACGTAACTTTGCAACCAATGCAGCACATGAGCTACGCACACCGTTGGCTGTATCGCTCGCTCACACGCAGCGGTTAAAAGCCGCGACATCAGATCCGGACGTGATCAAACGCACGGTTGAGGTAGAGACGGGGCTTAAGAAGCTTATACACCTCGTCGAGCGCCTGTTGCAGTTTTCGAGAGCACAGTCGGGTTTAGGCACAAGTGAAGAGTTAACCGACGTTTCGGTTGTCACAACCTTAATGTTCAACGAAGCGGCACGGCGCAGCGATGCGCAAGATCGGATCGCCATTCACCCTCCTATCACGCCCTTTTTCAGTTCAATTGATCCGGACGCATTGGCAATCATCCTGTCCAATCTGATCGACAACGCGCTTAAACACAGCCAGCCCAACACCATGGTCGAGCTGGACGGACGCACCGAAGGCGAGATTTCCATCTCAAACGATTGTGAGCCGCTGTCTGAGAGTGACCAAGCGAAAATCCAGGAAAGATACCTCCGGCAATCGGCCCGAAATGTCGGCTTTGGCGTTGGTATGGCCATTGTGAAAACACTGTGCGAGCAGTCTGGCAGTAAGCTGACGATTGAGTCACCACGCCCCGGATCAAGGCGTGGAATAACCGTCAAATTGCAGTTTCCCGAAGCTGCAGGGCTGGACACGTAAGCACTTCGCAGACCCCCGAACCAGAAATGGGGTCCGCATGATCTGATCAATCCGCCGTAAAATCCAAGAATTCTGTGATATAGTTTCACAATTGGTGTAGCTGTTAGAACATTGCGACGAAGGTGGGGGTTGCGACATGAGAAATCAGCTTGTTCTAGGTCTTGCTATGGCAATTGTCATGGGGGCTGGAGTGGCTGCGCAAGATGACGCGGCGAAAATGGCTGACGGCAATCACCTTGCGGCCGTGCTTCGCGCCGGACGCTCGGTCGTGTCCAGCAACCAACCACTGATCAATGATGAAACACTGGGCGACAAGGGCCTTACGCCAGAGGCCTTCCTGTCCCAGATGACAGAAGCATATGTCGCTGCCAACGGAACGCAGCCGCTGACCGATGATCTAAGTGAATTGCAGCGGCGGCTGGTCGTTGCCCAGCTCCAGGCAGTGTCCGAGGTGGTTGCCGAGAACCAAGAGCTTATCAACACGCCCGGCATGGGGTTCAAGGGCTTCATTCCTGCGGTGTTTGCGCGGTTGGTCAACGAACGCTTCGGAGAAAAAGCCGGGGACATCGCGAAGATTAAAGTGACCGCTCCGCTGGCGCTTGTACGAAACCGAAAGGCGCGCCCGGACGAATGGGAGACGGCCGTGATAACCGAAAAGTTCCTCGACCCCGCTTGGTCCAAGGGCGAGCCGTGGTTCGAGACTATCGTGTCTGATACCGGCAGCGAGTTTCGAATGCTGATCCCGGAGTATTACTCTGCCTCTTGCCTATCGTGCCACGGTGGGCCTGTTGGAGATATGGACATCTCGGGCTTTCCCAAGGAAGGCGGCCATGAGGGCGATCTGGGCGGAGCCATCTCGATCACACTGAGAGAATGACGGCAATGCGCCGGTCATTGCGCGAACGCATACGCGAACACGGCATTCCGCTTAGGATCGGGTCGCTGTCGGCAGCCCTTCTGGGCGCGCTGATCGTGTCCACCGCGATCATGGCTTGGGACTATGCTGCCAATCAGCGCCGCATCTCGGACGCAACGGCACGATTTCACGCACTTCAAGTTGCGGCTGATGCCGATCGTCACTTCGGACAATTGCGCTATTGGCTGACGGATTTGTCGGTAAGCCTGCTGACGCCGTCTGAGCGAAATGCCCTTCAGGCGCGGGAACGGCTCGACGCCGACCTTGTGGCCCTTGAAACATTTGCGCCGGAGGCCGCACAACAGATCCATGCCGCAACCAACACCTATTTCGACAGCGCGATGCGGGCTGTGGATGCATATACCGACGACAATCGTGTGATCGGCAACACGCATCTGGCAGCCGCAAGACAGAGCAGCGATGTTGTGGCCAAATCCCTTTCTGGGCTGGTGGCCACGCTGGCAGAGCAGGCCGACAACGCCAACAATATTGCCGCCCAAGACGCGCGGCGTGCGCAACTCAGAGCACTGACTGCCACGATACTGATCGTGGTGCTCGGGGCGCTTTTGACGGCAGGGGTCCTGCGTTCGATCCTACGCCCATTGCGCCGTATCGACCAAGCAATGGCTGAGCTGAATGACGGCGCAGAGGTTGTGAACTTACCACCTGTTGGCCCTGATGAATTTGGCCGGATGGCACGAACGCTGCGGACGCTGCATGAAAGCCAGCTTGCGCGTCGAAGGCTGGAAGAGGCAGCGGCCGAGCAGCGCCGCACTGTTGTCACGGCGGTGGAAACCATCCCGGATGGCTTTGCGCTATACGACGCGCAGGACCGCCTTGTTTTGGTAAACCAACGCTACCGGCAGATGTTTGCCTCGGTTGCTGATCATCTTGTTGAAGGCACCGCTTTCGAGCAGATCGTCCGCGCCCACGTATGCTCAGGCAGTGTAGACATCGGTGAAATGCCGTTGGAGGACTGGATCGCCAGCCGCCTGAAGCGCCACCGCGACCCGGCTGGCCTGCGCGAAGAGGTGCCGCTTGGAGATGGGTGGATGCTTGTGACCAAACGCAAGACACCTGATGGCGGCACTGTCGCGATTTACAGCGACATCACAGATATGAAGCACCGGCAGGCAGAGCTGGAAACAGCGCGCGCTGAAGCCGAGGGCGCAAACGATGCCAAAAGCCTGTTTCTTGCCTCGATGAGTCACGAGCTTAGAACTCCGCTAAATGCCATTATCGGCTATTCAGAAATGCTGATCGAAGATGCCAATGACGCCGGACAGACAGAGCCTGTCGCGGATCTGGAAAGAATTATGTCGTCCGGCAAACATCTTCTGGCCCTGATCAACGACATATTGGACCTGTCGAAGATCGAAGCGGGCAAGATGGAGGTGCATATTGAGACATTCGAGATCGCACCGCTGGTCGAAGACGTAGCGACGACAATAGCGCCTTTGGTTCAACGCAACGGCAACCGTATGGTGGTCAGCATCGCCCCTGACGTAAGCATGATTGAGACCGACAAGACGAAACTTCGGCAAAACTTGTTTAACCTGCTTTCAAATGCCACCAAATTTACCAAGGACGGAACCGTTGAACTGAAGGTAACAACGGACGGAACCGCAATTGAATTTGCAGTGCGCGACGAGGGCATTGGCATGACGGCCGAACAGCAGTCGAGGTTGTTCCAAGCCTTTATGCAAGCTGACAGTTCTACAACGCGGAACTACGGTGGCACCGGCTTGGGCCTCGCAATCGTAAAGCAATTCACCGAGATACTTGGCGGTGGGATCGAGGTTAGCTCAGAACCCGGCAAGGGTTCGACCTTCACTTTGACCTTGCCGGCCAAATATCAAACCGGTCACACCGACGTCGAAGACGTTCCTGTTGGTTCCAAACCAAGTGTATTGGTCATCGACGATGATCTGACGGCGCTGCGCGATATGGCCAATCTGGTCCGGGCAGAAGGCTACAGAGTGCTAACAGCAGAAAACGCCGCAAATGGATTGGCACTGGCTCGCGAATACCGGCCAGATGCGATTCTTCTGGATGTCATCATGCCTGAACGTGACGGTTGGTCGGTGCTGCGCGAGTTGAAGGAAGACCCTGATCTTTGCAGCACGCCGGTTATTCTGGCCACAGTGGTTGGTGACCGGGACATGGGGCTTGCCTTTGGCGCCGTTGACCATCTTATCAAGCCGATTGACCCGAAGTTGCTGGTCGAACGGCTGAACAGGATCGCGGGGCACGACGCCCGCGAGGTTCTGGTTGTCGATGATGACCCCGGCACACGGGCGTTGTATCGCAGAGTGTTGGTGCGCGAAGGCTGGGCGGTGCGTGAAGCAGCAGACGGCGAAAAGGCGCTGGCGCAGTTGCTTTCAAAACGCCCAACATTGGTGGTGCTTGATCTGATGATGCCCAACCTTGATGGTTTTGATACGTTGCGAAAGATGCGCACGATAGAAGCGCTGGCTGATTTGCCAGTCATCATTGCAACGTCAAAGGATCTCAGCCGGCGCGAGTTGGAATGGCTGAACGCCAACGCACGGGAAGTGGTTATTAAGGGTGAGGTTGGCCGCGCAGAACTTATTGCAGCAATCCGCAGACATGTGGGGCCAGCCGAGACTCAAGGCGAAGGACTTTTGTGACATGACCAAAATATTGATTGTGGAAGACAACGATATGAACTTGGACATGTTGTCCAGACGGCTGGAACGGAAGGGGTTCGCGATCGTTTCTGCCCGCGATGGGAAGTCCGGCGTGGAGGCGGCATCGCGAGAGCGGCCCAATCTCATATTGATGGACATGAGCTTGCCAGTGATGGACGGCTGGGCGGCCACGAAGGCGATTAAGGCTGATCCGTCCACGTCGTCCATTCCGGTGATCGCACTGACGGCCCATGCAATGGAGACCGACCGCGACAAAGCTTTGGAAGCGGGATGTGACGATTTTCAAACCAAACCCATTGATCTCGCCTCGCTGCTGGAGACGATCAACAGGCTGGTGGCTGACTGATATGCCAGCTCGGTCCGGGATCAACAAAAAAGCTGTTGCAACCCGCGTCGCCCAACGTCTCGCCGGGCACGCCGAAGCGATCCTTGGATATCAGGAACTGATTGTCGAAGACTTGGGCAAAGCTGGTCCTACACACGCGCTTGAGGATGCCAACCGGGTGCTTGATGCAGCGCGCGTTCTGGTCAAGCTGGTCGTCAAGACGGTTGCGACCGGTGCGCATGAGATGAACGCAGCTGCGCTGCGACATGATCTGCGAACACCCGTGAACGCAATACTCGGATATTCTGAAATGATCGTTGAGGATTTCGAAGCAGAGCTTTCGCCCAGCGTTGCAGCAGACATCCATATGGTTATCGCAGAATGCGGACGGTTTCTTACCCAGGTTGATGAAACTCTTAGCAATTCAGATTCGGTGGCAGAAAGCGAAGATGCCAAGATTGACGCTGGCATTGCCGAGGGGTTGGAGCGGACCCTTGCCCACCCTCATCTGAATGAGGACGTTCAGGCTGGGCACATACTGGTGATCGACGATACCGAAGCAAACCGGGACCTTTTGCGTCGCCAGCTTACACGTCGGGGCCATGCAGTCGAAACCGTGGCCTCCGCCGCTGCAGCTCTCGAACTGCTACAAGACACCACATATGATGTGCTTCTTGTTGATATCCTCATGCCGGACATGAACGGAATCGAGCTTCTATCCCGGCTAAAGTCTGATGCGAAACTTCGCGACATTCCCGTGATCATGGTTTCCGGTTTGAAAGAAATGAAGGCCGTTGTGCGCTGCATTGCTGCAGGGGCGGAAGACTACCTGCAAAAACCCATCGACCCGGTGTTGCTTTATAGCCGTGTCAACGCTTCGCTGGAGCGCGTTCGCTGGCACCGGCGCGAACAACAGTTTCTTGCCCAAATTGAATACGAACGGGACCGCGCCGACGCGCTGCTACTCGCAATGCTTCCAGCGCCTGTCATCCGGCGTCTTCAGGCGGGTGAGACGGTCATAGCCGACCGCATTGACTCTGCCACCATTGTCTTCGCTGACATTGTTGATTTCACCCCGCTGGTGTCACGCACCGATCCGTCCGTTCTGCTCCAAAAACTCGCAGGCATATTCTCGGCATTTGACGATCATGCAACGGCGCGAGGTGTTGAGAAGATCAAGACGATTGGCGACGCCTATATGGCAGTGGCGGGCATTCCGGATCCAAGTGACGATCATCCTGAGCGCGCCCTAGCCTTCGCCCGCGATCTTATCGAGACGATGGCCGGTGAGGTTGGGCAAGGGCTGACAATTCGCGTGGGACTACACACGGGCCCGGTCATTGCGGGCCTCGTCGGGCGTCTGCGGTTCGTTTACGATGTTTGGGGTGAGGCCGTGAACTTTGCCAGCAGGCTCGAGTCCACCGGTCAACCTGGCCGAATCCACATTTCGCAGGCCAGCCATTCCGCCCTCAGCCTTATGGTTCGCGGACCAGAACAACTGCGATCTGACCTGAAGGGGATTGGGTCAGTCCAGACATTCATGGTCAGTTAAACACGAAACGCTTTATATTCTTGGGTACAGAACCTGCTCGCCTTCTCGTCTGGAATTGTCGGTGCCTTCAAGAATGATTTCGGGAACCGCTTCAACGCTTTGATCGACGATGCCGCACATCGATACCGCACGGCGCAGATCGGGTTTCTTGCCAAGATACTGCCAGACCACCCGGACACAGCTGATGTCATGGCGCGCTTCGGTTTCGACGCTCATACATAGGCCTGATAGAAACGTGGGTGTATGGTGCTCGGAACAGTAAAGCATCGATGCCCAGATACTGCGCCCACTGCCCATCTCACGCTCTAATATCGTAATCCTTTGATACGCCTCCATCGCAACACCAGTATATCTGACACGCGAGGGTACAAAGAATGAGCCGTCAAGCTTGCGATCCACGGTCTTGGTCAACCAAGCCTCATTCTCTTTGTAGAGATGTACGATGGCTCTGATCAGAAGACCGCGGGCCGGTTCGGGGGCGAAATAGGCGTGATAATATCCCGCGTGCCGCTCAAGCATATCATGATTGGCTTGTGATCGCTGAACCACATTGTCGAGCGCCCTCTCATAGCTCGACCGCTTCACCCCCAGTTTGGGTGGGCGCAGTCGGACGATGGTCTTGAAAGCATCATGCGGCAGAAGGATTTCATGATCATCCACGCCGAAGAAATCGCAGATCCGGCGCAGCGTTGCCAGGGATGGCTGAGCGTGGCCATTGAAGTACTTGTTGAACTGCTGACGGTTGAAGCCCGAACGCCTGCAAATGTCAGACACGGATTGCCCGTAGCTGCACAAGAGGCGGATATTGTCGCGAACATGGTCTGATTCCATAAGAAATTATGCCACTTTACACTCTTTTGGGTCAATAGGGATAAACACCCATCGCAGATTTCAGTGTGCAGTTGGTCGCCGAAGCCATAGCCTTCATAGGAGAACAATCAGAAACATAGTGGGGAGAACGAAATGCTGAACTCAAGGCCGAATTCACCGACCGGTATCTGTCTAAGGACATCTCGGGCCATGGTTCTTGTCTCATGTGGCTGGGCGGCCGGCATCTCGGGGGCCGCCGCTGATACGCTGCGCATCGCGGTGCCATCCGATCCCGGCTATCTGGATCCGGCCTATTGGGGATCGACGGTTGATCAGTTTTTGATCGACAACCTCTACCCGCGCCTTGCCAAATACGTCCCCGGAGACGAATGGAAGGTGGAGCTTGATGCGGCAAGTTCGGTTGATCTGTCCGATCCCCAGAATATCAAGTTCGAACTGAAGCCCGGCATCATGTGGACCGGCGGATACGGCGAGTTGACGGCCGAGGATGTCGAGTATTCCTTTGAGCGCCATCTGGATGCCGATCTGGAATCAGGGGTGGCGGCCGAGTTCGAGCTTTTGCAAGATGTTGAAGTGACCGGTACATATACCGGCATCATCCACCTTAGTGAGCCGGCCACCACTTTCTGGACCTCAACCATGGTTTACACCAGCGGGGCGATCATTTCCAAAAAGGCGGCTGAAGAGGCGGGCGGATATTTCGAAGGCACCCCGGTTGCCACCGCCAGCCCCTATATGCTGGGTGAATTTGAACCCGGCAACAAGATGGTGCTGGTGCGCGATCCGGGATGGACCGGGGAAACCGGCGATTTTGACGAAATCGTGCTGCTGCCAATCGCGGATGAAAACGCCGCCGAGCTGGCCTTTGCTGCAGGTGAGGTCGACTACCTTCGTACCTCTGCTGCCAACTACGACACGCTTGTCGCCAACACTCCGACAGGCGGCGTCGTCAAACTGGGGCAGACATTGGACCCCTTGTTTCTTGGGCTTACGGAAACCAACGAAAAGCTAAGCGATATCCGCGTACGTCACGCTATTCAGCTGGCGCTGGATATTCCAACCATCCTTGACGCCACAACCGGCGGCTATGGCCTGCCATCGACTGGGTTCGTAGCAGCCGGGCAGCCAGGGTACCGTGAAACCGTGACGCTGATACGCGATGTTGAAAAGGCCCGCGCCTTGCTGGCCGAGGCAGGGGCCGAAGGCCTGGTGGTGCGGCTTGACTATGTCAATACAACCACCCGCGATACTGCGGCACAGATCATGCAGGCCAACCTGGCCGAAGCCGGCATCACGTTGGAACTGAACGGACAGGACGAAGGCACTTTCTGGAGCCTTGATGAGGCCAGCGCCGCCGATCTTGAACTGCACCTGAAGGCCTGGACCGGCAATCCCGACGGCTACTACACCTTGCAGTATTTCGTCGAAGAGCAGATCGGCCTTTGGAACTGGGAAGGCTTTGCCAGTGACGAATTTGTCGCCATGCTTGCTGAAGCCCGTATAACGGTCGACGACACCGCGCGTGGTGAGATCTACAAAAAGATGCAGGCCATGCTGGAAGAGTCCGGAGATTTTGTCTTCATCTCGCAAGAGCCCACGGCGATCTTGTACCGCGATACCATGATCCCGGGTATCTTACCCGATGGTCGTCCGGTGTTCAGCGCATTTCGCAAAGCGAACTGACGCGAAACGGGAACCGGGCGTGGGTTCTCCCCCCGCGCCAGGTTTCATCCTTTGCTGACTGATCTGTACTGAAGGGGCCATTTGATGCTTGTCTATATCCTCAAGCGCATTGGTTTGGGCGTGCTTGTCCTGATCCTCGCGATTTCCAGCCTTTATGTCCTGATCCAGGCGGCGCCGGGCGATCCGGCAAGTGCGATGCTGGGGCCGCGGGCCACACCAGCATTGAAGGCCGCGATCTCTGACAAGCTGGGGTTGGATAAGCCGATGCCGGTGCAAATCTTCAAATATCTAGTCGCCGTGTTGCAAGGCGATCTGGGCACCGATCTGAAAAGTAAGCAGCCGGTGCTGGACACGCTGAAAATTCATCTGCCGCGCACGCTGGAACTGCTTGGCGCCTCTCTGTTTCTCTCTGCGGCCTTGGGCATTCCGCTGGGCTGTATCGCCGCCGTGCGCCGCAATTCTTTTTTCGACCGGGCCGTGGGCATGTTGTCGGTCAGCGTGATCGCCATGCCTGCCGTGATCATCGCCATCTTCGGCATGCTGATCTTTGCCGCCGGGCTGGGCTGGGTGCCAGCCATCGGCGCGGGTGAAGGTGAGGGGTTGCTCAGCCGCCTGCACCATCTGGTCTTGCCCGCCATTGCGGTGGGTGCCGGTTGGATCGGCTATATCGCCCGGCTGGTACGCGCCTCGATGATTGAAGTGCTGTCGGCCAATTACGTGCGCAACGCCCGCGCCTTTGGTCTGCCTGCGCGCCGCATCCTTTACCGCTATGCGCTGCGCATCGCCGTCGCCCCCACCATCACCGTGATCGGCATAGGTGTTGGCGTGATGATGGGTAGTGCGGTGTTTGTGGAAATCGTCTTTGCCCGGCCCGGCATCGGCAAGCTGATGTATGAGGCGGTGATCTTGCGGAACTACCCCGTCTCGCTGGGTGCGGTGCTGGCGGCCTCGTTCATCCTGATCGTAGCGACGACGCTTTCAGACATTCTGAACGCGCTGATTGATCCTAGGTTCATGGAGTCGGGCGAATGAGTGTGATCGAGACAAATACCACCGCCCCGCGTTCGGCGATGCGGGCGGGCTTTTTGCGCCTGATGTCCGATCCGATGGGGGCGATCGGGGTGGTGCTTGTCACGCTTTTGATCCTCTCGGCGGTCTTTGCGGGTGTGCTGTCGCCCTTTGACCCGGCCCAGATCAATGTACCGATCAAGCTGCAACCACCGTCCTGGACCCATCCGCTGGGCACCGACCAGCTTGGCCGCGATGTCCTTAGCCGCGCCCTTTACGGCGGGCGCATCGCACTGAGCGTGGCGCTGATTTCCACCGCCCTGTCGGTCGGGATCGGAGTGGTTTTGGGCATGGTTGCCGGGTTCGGGCCACAGTGGCTCGACAATCCCATCGTGCTGGCCTTTGACACGGTGCGCGCCTATCCGGTGATCATACTTGCGCTTGCCGTTGGGCCGATCTTTGGCGCCGGGCTGAACACCGTGATCGGCATTCTGGTCGTTACCTCGGTGCCCTATTACGGGCGGATCGTGCGCACCGCGGTGATCTCCGCATCGAAGGCCGATTATGTCGAGGCGTTGCAGGCCATGGGGATGAGCCGCGTGCGCATCGTTGCGCGCCACATCTTGCCCAATATTATCGGCCCTATCCTGATCCTTGCATCGATGGATATTCCGGTCTTCATCTCTGCCGAAGCGGGCCTTAGCTTTCTGGGTGTGGGGGTGAAGCCGCCGCAATCAAGCTGGGGGCTGATCCTGGATGACGGCTACAAGTTTATCCGCCAGACCTATTGGCTGGTCATTGCGGGTGCTGTGCCGCTGATCATCGCGACACTTGGCTTTACCTTTCTGGGCGAGGCGCTGCGTGACACGTTCGACCCCAAGCTGCGCAAGGGGGTCTGAGGGCGATGTCAGATGTTCTTTTGGAGGTCGAGGGGCTGGCGATCCGCTACGGCACATTGCCTGCGGTCAACTGGGCCAGTTTCAAACTTGAGCGCAACCGCGTTCTGGGGATCGTCGGCGAAAGCGGGTCAGGCAAATCAACGCTGATCTGGGCGCTGACGCGGCTTTTGCCCGATGTGGCGACGATCAGCAGCGGCACGGTCTGGTTCGAAGGTCAGGACCTGCTGCGCATGTCGCCCGACGCATTGCAAGCCCTGCGCGGCACGCGGATAAGCTACATCAGTCAGGATCCCATGAGTGCGTTGACACCTGCGCTGACCATCGGCGAGCAGATGATGGACGTGCTTTACCGCGAACCCTGGAGCAGACGCGAAAAATGGGCCCGTGCGGGAGACGCGCTGGATTGGGTCAGCCTGCCGGACCCGGCCGCCCGGATGAAGATGTATCCCTATGAATTGTCCGGCGGGCAGCGCCAGCGCGTCTCGATCGCCATGGCGCTGATGCTGGAACCCGACCTGGTGATCGCGGATGAGCCGACAACCGCGCTGGACGCCACTTTGGAGGTCGAGATCCTTGATCTCTTGCGCCGCTTGCAACGGGAAACCGGAAGTGCGGTGATCTTCGTGACCCACCATCTTGGTGTCGTCTCAAGCCTTTGTGACGATGTACTGGTGATGAACCGCGGCGATATTGTCGAGGCGGGGCCAGTATCGGAGGTCTTCACCAAGCCCGCGCACGCCTATACCCGCATGTTGCTGCGCTGTGACCCGGCCCGCATTGGTCAGGCGACACGTCGCCTGCCGACCATGGCTGATGATCTGGAAACCCCGATAGAGATCGTCTCTGGCCCGGCCGAACGGGTAAAAGGCGATCAGCCACCGGTGCTTGAAATCGCGAACCTGTCGGTTGATTTCACCAAGAAAAGCACCCTGCCCGTCTGGCTGGGCGGACGGGTGCAGAAAATTCACGCCGTGCGCGATGTGAGCCTTGCGGTCAGCAAGGGCGAAACGCTGGCGCTGGTCGGTGAAAGCGGTTCAGGCAAGACCACCATCGCGCGCGCGGTTCTAGGGCTGGTCACGCCAAGTGCCGGGGTGATCAATGTCGCCGGTCACCCGGTGAGCCGGGGCGATCTTGCCACGTTGCAGGCCCTGCGCGCCTGCACCTCGATGATGTTTCAAGACCCGGTCGGATCGCTCAGCCCGCGCATGACAATCGGCGAACAGATCCTTGAGCCTTTTACCGTTCAGGGACGCAAGGGCTTTGACCGTCAGGAAACGGTCTCCAGTCTGTTGCGCAATGTAGGCCTGCCAGAGGATTTCGCCACACGTTATCCGCACCAATTGTCCGGTGGACAGGCGCGGCGCGTGGGTGTGGCGCGCGCGCTAGCGCTGGACCCTGAACTTATCATTGCGGACGAACCCACGGCGGGGCTTGATGTGTCGGTTCAGGGCGAGGTCTTAAACCTGCTCAATGAAATTCAGGAACGGACCGGTGTGTCGATCCTGATCATCACTCATAACATGAGCGTGGTGCGCCACTGCGCAGACCGGGTGGTGGTCTTGCTGAGGGGCAAGATTGTCGAAGCGGGCCACTGCGCCCAAATCTTCGACGCCCCGACCCATGACTACACCCGCGCGCTGATCGCAGCCTCTGAACATAAATTACCAGAAGTTTCCAAAATGGAGTGACCCAGACATGTCAAATCTGGAGCTATGCTACCTGCCGGCCACCCGGCAGATTGAAATGTTTCGTGCCCATGAAATCTCACCTCTGGAGGTTCTGGACGCGCAGATCGCGCGGGCCGAAGCGATCGAGCCGCAGGTAAATGCCTTTACTGAAACGTTTTTCGATCAGGCACGCGATCAGGCCCGTATCGCCGGGCAAACCTATTTGACCCGCCCGGATGAGGCGCGCCCGCTAGAGGGGCTGACGGTTGGTATCAAGGATGAGATGGATGTGGAAGGCCAGCACAACACCATCGGATCGCTGATCTACAAGGATAATATCGCCACCGCCGATCATCCGGTGGCCGCCCGCCTGCGTGCTGCGGGCGCCATCTTTCATGCCCGCACCACCACGCCCGAATTTTGCTGTGCATGGGTCACCGACAGCCGTTTGCACGGCACCACAACCAACCCCTGGCACAAGGATTACACCTGTTCGGCCTCTTCCGGCGGCTCTGCCGCTTCGCTGGCGGCGGGCACGTCCAGCCTTGCCACCGGGTCGGATATCGGCGGGTCAATCCGCGGTCCCGCGGCGGCTTGCGGGGTGGTTGGCTACAAGCCGCCCTATGGCCGCATTCCCGACAGCCCGCCCTTCAACCTTGACACCTATAACACCGTGGGCCCGCTGGCGCGCACCGTGGCCGATTGCGCCTTGATTCAAAATATCATGTCTGGCTTTCACCCCTCTGACATCGCCAGCTTGCGCGACAAGATGGTCATTCCGATGCAGCATGACGGCGTGAAGGGCCTCAAGATCGTCTATGCGATGGATGTCGGCAACGAGGTGCTGGCCGATGATGTGCGCCACCACACTTTGGCGGCACTTGACCGGCTGGCCGATCAGGGCGCGATCCTCGAAGAGGTCAATCTGGGTTGGGCCCGCGAAACAGCCTATGCCGCGCGCGATCATCTGGATTTTCTGTTCGGCTTTTACCTGCGCCAGGAATGCGAGGCCCATCCCGATCTGGTCTGCGACTATACCAAATTTTTGGCGGAACGGTCCAAAACCGCCACACCGGAAAAGGTTTTCCAAGCGATGGAGATGGCCGCGAAGATGTACGGCTCTATCGGGCCGGTGCTGGAGGATGCCCATGCGATGATCTGCCCGGTAATGATCACGCATGAGCTGCGTGCTGATCAGGCCCTGTGGGATACGATGACGGTGCATGGACGAGTGGTCGACAGCGACTATGAATTCAGCCTGCTGCCGCAGTTCAACATGCTCAACCGGCTGCCTGCATTGGCGGTGCCAACCGGCATTGCCGACAGCGGCCTGCCGATGGGCGTGCAGATCATCGGGCGATCCTACGACGATCCGCGCGTCTTCCGCGTGGCCGCCGCATTGGAACAGGCCACTCCCTTTTATGACTGCGCCGCGCGTCGGCCTAACCTTTAATCATACGGACAAGCCCATGACAAAAGCTGATCTGGATCTTTGCTATCTTTCCGCCACCGATGTTTTGGCCCGCTTCAAATCGCGCGCGCTGTCGCCGGTGGAATATCTCGATAATCTGATTGCCCGCGCTGACGAGACCGAGCCCAAGGTCAACGCCTTTACCGCAACGCATTTCGACAAGGCGATGGGCCATGCCCGCGCCGCCGAGGCGCGATATGCAGCCGGTGCCAGCGATCTGCGCCCGCTGGAAGGGCTGCCAATTGCGATGAAGGACGAAGTTGACCTGATCGGCGAGATCGTCACACACGGCTCGCTTTACTACAAGGATGCGGTCAGCACCGAGACCCATTTTGCAGCACAGCGTTTGCTGGATGCCGGGGCCTATTACCACGCGCAGACCGCAACGCCGGAATTTTGCTGTGCCGGCACCACCGACACACCGCTGCATGGCACCACGCGCACGCCGTGGGATCTGAAATACACCTGCGGCGGCTCGTCCGGCGGTTCAGGTGCGGCACTGGCCGCGGGCACAACCCCGCTGGCAACCGGGTCGGATATCGGTGGTTCAATCCGCATTCCGGCGGCCTGTTGCGGGGTGGTCGGCTACAAGCCGCCCTATGGACGCGTTCCCGACAATTCCGCCTTTGCCTATGACATGTACGCGGTTGTGGGGCCGATGGGGCGCAGGGTTGAGGACGTGGCCCTGATGCAAAACATCATGTGCGGCCCGCACCCGCTCGACAATGCCTCGATCCGGCCGAAATACGAAATCCCGCTGTCCCACGCGGGCCTGAAAGGCGTCAAGATCGCCTGGTCAATGGATTTGGGGTTCTTTGAGATCGACAATCATGTGCGCGCCAACACCCTGCGGACGCTTGAGGTTTTGAAGGACCTCGGCGCGGAGTTGGTCGAGGTTGATGTGGCCTGGACCGCACGGGCCGAACAAGCGGTGCATGTCTATCTTGACCATCTCTTTGGCGGGTCAATGGCCGCGACGGTCGCAACAGATCCCAGCCTTGTGTCGCCCTGGGCCGCCCATTGCGTCAAAGGCTACAAGGCCACCACCGGCCTGCAGTTCTATGACGCCTATGAGGCGCAGATGGAGATGGGGCGTGTGTTTGGCGCGATGCTGGAGACCTGCCACGCCTTCATCTGCCCGACCATGGGTTATCATGAGATTACCGCAGACCAGCAGCCCGAGGATGTGATCCGCATCAACGGCAAGGTTGTCGATCCGATGTATGGCTGGACGTTGTGCCACCCGTTCAACATGATGGGCCGCTGCCCGGTCCTGTCCGTGCCGTCGGGCATTGGCGGCAATGGGCTGCCCACCGGCATTCAGATCGTCGC
>JBARVN010000117.1:0-8070 GCA_049646285.1 Albidovulum sp.
AGGGCTGACCGCCCACGTTGAAAATCGCAAGGTTCACGATGTCGTTCAATTCAGGAACGACGTTGATCTTGCCCTTCAGCTCATCCGGGACGCGCAAGAAGATATCCGACGTATTCACGTCACCGCCATACACAGACGTATTCACCGCAACACCAGTGGTTCCCCACTGCCACGGCACAGTGTGCTTGCGCCCCTGATCCCACGGCACATCCATCCATTCGGGTGCGATATTGCCATGATTGGGGATCTTGGACTGATCTAGCTCGGCGATCAGGCCTTTTTCAACATAGATCTGCACATATTGGTGGGTCGGCACCACAAGGTCGAACCCCGCACCGCCAGCTTCGATCTTGGCCAGGGCCGCGTCATTGCTGTCATAGTCCGTGACAGTGACCTTGATCCCGGTTTCAGCCTCGAATTTGGTCAAAAGATCGGGGTTGGTGTAGTTGCCCCAGTTGAACAGGTTCAAAACACCATCGGCCGAGGCCAGCGACGTGCTGGCCAGCAACACAGCAGTGGCTGTAAACAGTTTTTTCATGTCTAGCTCCTTGTTGGTTGGTTGTCTTGCGGGTTCAGTCCCGCTTTCGGGTTAGAAGGAAGAAGGCGGTCAGCAACAAAACGGTGAGAACCAGCAGCGCCGTCGAAATCGCATTCACTTCGGGTGAGATCGACCGGCGCATCTGACCCAGCATATAGGTCGGCAGTGTATCTTGCCCGCCGGATTTTACAAATTCCGTGATCACCACATCGTCGAGTGAAATGACAAAAGCCAGCATCGCACCAGCAATTATCCCTGGTGCCAATAGCGGCAGCGTCACCCGCCGAAACGTCTGCCAGCGGCTTGCGTATAGATCAGCGGCGGCGTTTTCCAACGTCAGATCCATCCCTTCCAACCTTGCCCGAATAGGCAAATAGGCGAAGGGAACGCAAAAGGCTGAATGCGCCACAATCAAATAGGCAAGACCGGTGTATCCCGTCGCGACCTTAATCGACGCAAAAAAGATCAACAGCGCTACGGCCGTGACAATCTCTGGCACCATCAACGGCTGGTTGATCATCACATAGATCAGCGTCTGGCCCTTGAATTTTTTGCGACGTGTTGTGCCAAGGGCAGCCATTGTCGCAACTGTCGTCGCAATCGCCGAAGCAGACACCGCAATCAGCAAAGACCGCCCCGTCGCAGCCTTGACCGCGTCATTGGCCCAAGCGATGCCGTACCATTTGAAAGAAAACCCACCCCACACTGCTACCGAACGCTCGGCATTGAACGAGTAGGTGACCAAAGTGAATATGGGCAGGTAGAGCACCACAAAGACCACAATGGCGATAAAGGCGAACCCCGGCAGACGCGTTGCGGAAAAAGGTTTAGTGCCCATGAGTTGCCCCACGATTTGCTGCGCGAACGTAAAACAAAAGACCGATCGTCACGATCACCAGCAGCGTGATCGAAATAGCCGCCCCAAGCGGCCAGTTCCGACCCTGACCAAACTGCAGTTCAATAAAATTACCGATCATCATATTCTTGCCGCCGCCAAGAACCCGCGGCGTCACATAAGCGCCAAGTGACGGCACGAAAACCAGAATTGATCCCGCCACGATACCGGGTTTGACAATCGGCAAAATAACACGGCGCAAAATCATCCAACGGCTTGCGTAAAGGTCGTATCCCGCCTCCAGAAGCCGCATGTCAAAGCGGTCAATCGCGGCGAACAGCGGCAGCACCATCAAGGGCAGATAAACATAGGTCATGCCGATCAGCACCGCCGTATCGGTATAGATGATATGCAAGGGCGTGCTGATCACCCCAAGCCAGATCAAGGTTGTATTCAACACGCCTTCATTGCGGATCATTTCATTGATCGCGACGGTGCGGATCAAAAGGTTTGTCCAAAACGGGATGGTGATCAAAAACAGCCACAAGGCCCGGGCCCTTGGCGGTCTGGTGGCGATGAACCACGCGGTCGGAAAGCCGACGGCAAACGTGATGGCAGTCGTCAGCAGGGACAATTTCACGGATCGCCAGAAAATTGTCAGATGCGCGTCGGCCAGCTTCATCGTGCCGTCAAAAATATCGCGCGAATAAAGAAGCCCTATCCAGCCATCTAGCGAGAACTCACCCACAACATTGCCGTATTTTCCGGGGGTCAGAAAGGAATACACCAACACGATCAAAAGCGGGCCTGCCGCAGCCACGGCCAGAAGCAAAAGCGCAGGCGCAGACAGCGCCCATGCATTTCGTGCGTTCTGACGGTCAGCGATTTCATCGGAAGACAACATCTGCGTCAATCCTCCAGCACCTGAACAGCGCCAGCGGCAAAGACAATCCCTACCTTTGCGCCTATCTCGGGTCCGGAACTCCCGTCAGCGTCCGAGCTGAGGCGCGCCACCGCGGCGGTTCCGTCGGCCAGAGCCATGTAAATATGGCTATCGGTTCCGAAATAGACCGAATTGGTCACATCGGCCGTGATGGCCCCTTGCGTCCCCGGCCCTACGATCCGCACATGCTCTGGGCGCACAGCCAGCGTGGCGTCACCATCCGCATGTGCCGTATCAATTGTGATCCGCGTGCCACCTGCAACTTGCGCAACGCCCTTTTCCAATTTCGCCTTGATGAAATTCGTCTCACCAATAAAATTGGCAACAAAGCGATTGACCGGATGGCTGTAAATGTCGCGCGGGCTGCCAATCTGGTTGATCTTGCCCGCATTCATAACCGCAATGCGATCTGACATGGTCAGGGCCTCTTCCTGATCATGGGTCACGAACACAAACGTAATGCCGGTTTCCGTTTGCAGCCGCTTCAGCTCCACCTGCATTTCCTTGCGAAGCTTGAGGTCGAGGGCCGAAAGCGGCTCATCCAGCAAGAGAACCTTAGGCTGCGGTGCCAGAGCGCGCGCCAAAGCCACACGTTGCTGTTGACCTCCCGAAAGCTGGGCAGTCTTGCGGCCGGCCATTGACTCCAGCTTCACAAGTGCAAGCATCCGCTCTGTCGTTTCCGAAACGTCGGATCGCGAACGACCAAGCATTTCAAGACCAAAACCGATATTCTGCGCGACGGTCAGATGCGGGAACAGCGCATAGCTTTGAAAGACCGTGTTAACCTGGCGGCGGTTGGGTGGCAGTGCGGTGATGTCTTCGCCTTCCAGCATCAGCTTGCCCACCGTGGGCGTCTCAAACCCGGCGATCAGCCGCAACAGGGTCGTCTTGCCGCACCCCGATGGGCCCAAAAGCGTGAAAAATTCACCTCGGCCGATTTTAACCGAAACTTGATCAAGCGCTTTCACGACACTGGCATCTTGACCAAAGTGCTTTGATACTTCCTGCGCTTCTACGGCGGTTTTGTTCAAGATTCGCCCCCTCCCGCTCATCTCAGGTATTTGATCATATTTGGCGGAAAGCGACGATAACGCAATAGCAAGTTCTGCTAGCGGTTGACCTCACCTCTCATACCGATTTTGTGGGGCTTCCGCGCAAGAACAAGGGCGGGCGACCAAGCGAACAAGGTGCGGCGCTGGTCAAAATCATTTCCGATAGGCAGAAATCTGGCATTGCCATTTCAGGACTCAATGCTGAAAGCAGGGCGATTTCCGACGATTTCAGCAAGTGTCACCCCGAAACGAAATGCCCTTCTTTTGAGATGCTTACGTTCAGCGTCCGCTGGCGACGGCACAGGGTGCTGAAGTCCGGCACGGTCCACTCCATCCCGACCAGCCGAAGAAGGCTCTGCATGAAGCCTGTCGTCTGTCTCAGCGGCATGCCGAACAGCACCTTCATGGTCAGGCAGGTCTGGATCGCGGCATCGCTGAAACTCGGCTGCCGCCCACGTTTTCCAGTTGGAGGTGGCTTCCACACCATGTCGGGATCGAACCAGATCGTCAGCGATCCTCGTTGCTTCAACGCTTCGTTATAGGACGACCAGTTCGTGGTCTTGTACTTCGTGGGGGCCCAACTGCTCATGCCATCCAGCTATCATACTGGATTCACGCAGTGAATCCCCCAACCGATTTCTGCAACAAGGCCGTTGAGACCTCCTCTGTAGAAAGGGGGAATACAACAGCATCGGGCAAAACGGGAGTGAGGTGGCCTTCATCGCGACTGTGCATTTCAAGGACTGAGCTTCCGGTCGATACGCGATTACCAAATATCGCAGCCAGAGCGACAATCGTTGCTTGTCTAGCATCATCCATCGTATTCTCCCTGAGGTGATCTGCGATTGCCGACATCTACCAAATTGTGCGACAGCGCGGTATTGCGGCGTCGGGCCGCGGCCAGAATCTACTCAATTTAGCGTGCTTTCGGGAATGCATGCACTTTGGTTTAGTCCGCACTGCCAAGAGATCCACCGGCTTTTTGCCATGCCACTACCCCACCCGAGAGGTTCACCACCGGAGACAAACCCATGTCCATAGCGACCTTTGCCGCCAATGCGGAGCGCCCGCCTGAGGCACAATAGAACACATAGGTCTTGTCCTGATTGAACGCAGGCTTGTGGGCGGGGCTTTCGGGGTCGATGTGGAACTCCATCATCCCGCGCGAAGAGGCAATCGCGCCGGGGATGATACCGGTCTTTGCCTGTTCTGTCCCATCGCGCAGATCGACAAAGACATGCGTATCGTTGTCGACCAGGCCAAATGCGTCTTCGACACTGATCGCAGGCACGGTGGACAGCGCCGCTTTGACGATGTCTTTGGCAGATTTCTTGATATTCTGGGCCATAGCTTGCCCTCCTTTTATCCAGTTCAAAATCGCTGTCAGCGGCCAGTCAGATGTTCCGCAGCATCCACATGCCGCAGGTACTTGCATGGCGCGGTGCGGTTTTCTCATATCTCCAGATCGAGCCGTGGCTTCCAGAACGGTCGGAACAGTTCGATTTTGGGGCAGCGGTTCATGACGACTTGCAAGCCTGCGTCCTGTGCAAGACGCGCGGCCTTGTCGTCGTAAACGCCGATTTGGCCCCAGAGGACTTTTGCGCCGATGGCGATGGCTTTTTCGGCAAAGCCATAAAATTCTTCCTTCGGGCGGAAGACGTCGACCATATCGACGGGCTTGTCGATTTCTTCGAGCGAGCGATAAACCTTGAGGCCCCGGATTTCAGTGACGTTGGGGTTCGGGTTCACCGGCAGGATGTCATAGCCGATCTCGCTCAGCTGGCGCAGCACACCATAGCTGAACTTGGTTTTGTCGGCGCTGGCACCGACCATGGCGATGGTGTGCACCGATTTCAGAATATCGGCCAGATATTTCGGGTCGTAATCGTAGATGTGATCAACGTCTGCTTCGGGCATGGGCTTACACTTTCGGTGAGGCGATGTCCGCCTTGAGTTCATGTGGTTTGAGCGGATCAAGGAACGGATTGCGGTAAAGCTTGTCATGGCTTTCCACACCGATCTCCAACGTGATGTCACTAGTTGCGCGCGCAACGCAGAGGATCACATAGCCGTTGCTGATCTGCCGGTTGTTGAGCGCCACCTGACGGCGTTGGTCGACCTCACCCGCGGTGAGTTTGGCGGCACAGGTGATGCAGCCCCCATATTCACAGCCATAAGGCAGATCGACGCCTTGGTCGCGCAATTGTTCCAGCAATGGACGGCGGTCGTTGACCTGAAAATTCACGCCTTCGCGGTTGGAGATGGTGACGGTATGGCGCTTCACAGCCAGATATCACTTGTGCAATCGCCGCCCGGGTAACGCGCTTCGTGGCAGCGGCTAGGCCCATTGGGTTCCTTACCAAAGTCCACGATGAAGTCTTCGTTGATCTTCATGCCACCATTCACCGGGTCACAGTCAATCTGCACCATCACGCCGCCTTTTTCGCGTATTTCGGGGTAAAACTGGTTATCCCAAGTGCTGAACAGACTCGTCGTAACATAAAGCCGCTTGCCATCGAGGCTAAGCTGGAACATCTGCGGGCCGCCGGCCACTTCGACACCGTTGACTGTCGGTGCTTTGCCCAAAAGCCCTCCCATAAACACCTGCCCGGTCAGCACCGGATTATGTGGGTCACTGATGTCATATTGGCGCATATCACCGTGCAGCCAGTTGTTGAGATAAAGGTATTTATCATCCATTGAGATCAGGATTGCACTCATCACGCCGGGCAGCGGAATGGGCCAGTCCGGATGCATCTCGTTTTCCACGTCGATGATCTTTTCCCACTGCCACTTGCCTGCGTCTTTCCACCAATGGATCACATTGGTCGAAAGCGCCGCGCCGCAAAAGCCGTGGGTGCTGTCGGGATCATGATGGAACTTGACCTCCAGAGGCAGCAAACCGTCTTCGCCAAGGTAAAAGCTCTCGATTGGAACGCGTTTCTCAAAATCCCAGAAGTGCAGTTCACGTCCGTATTTCAGATGGCCCACTTCCTCCAGATCAAAGCCCGGCATAAAGGTATTCGGCGCCGCCCATTCCGAGCTGACCATCACGTTGTGGCGCGGCTGATACCAGAAGTCATAGCCGAACTTGATGTCGCCCATGGCGTTTTCCCAGCGGCCCTGAATCTCAAAATCCTTGTTCAGATGCAGGTAGCCGCCCGGAGCTTCGCCTTTGGCGTCACCCAGCATCGAGATGATGATCTCGGAACCCAGACAATGCACCGTGTGCGGGCCCGAAAGATTGGTCTTGGACTTGATCTCGGCCCCGTCCACCACTTTGTGCAGCCGCGGCGCACGCGGGTCAGTGGCGGTGTCCACGATGTGCAGGTTATTCGAGCGAACACCCGGTAAAATCAGATATTTGCGCGACATGGACCCATCGTCAAAACACGACGAACAGGCGTTCCAGCCCATGTGATGCAGCTCATCGCCAATGCCAGGCATCTCCAGCCGGTGGATGACCTGAGAATAAGTCGGACTGTCCGGATCCACGTCCACCGTCGCCAGATAATCCGGCTTCTGAATGCCCGTTCCGGTATAGATCGCGATCGTATACAGCAGCTTTTCACGCGGTGCCTTAATCGCATCCGCAGGGCTCGCATAGCCAGGTCCACAACACTCCATGTTATCCTCCCATCCGGTCGGCAATGGCGACGATACGATACATATCACGCAAAACCGGTTTTTCGATCAGCTTTCCGTCAATGACGACAAGGCCCGTATCCGCCTTTTCAAACTCTGAGATGATCCGCCGTGCCCGCGCAATCTGCGCTTGGGTCGGCGTGAACACCTCATTGAGCGCAGCAATCTGTTTTGGATGAATAGAGCCTTTCCCGGAAAAGCCCAGATCACGGACTTTTTCGGCTTCAACACGCATCCCTTCAGGATCATCGAGATCGAGGAATGGCACGTCGATCACATCGAGACCGGCCGCAGCGGAAGCATGAACCACGCGCGAGCGCGCATAGATCATCGATTCAAATGTGTTCTTGCACCGCAGCTCGGCTGCCATATCCACGCCGCCAAAGAACATCGCGTCAATCCGAGACGAACATTTGGCGATCTCGAACGCCGCTTCCAGCCCTTCATTGGTTTCGATGATCACATGCAGTCGTGTGGCATGGCTTGCCTCGGTCAGAAGCTGATCCAGCATCACGACTTCATCAGGCGTGCGCACCTTGGGCATCATCAGTGCGGGCGGCGGTGTCTTGTTGGCAAGGACCGCATTCACATCTTCAATTCCAAAACGTTCACGCATCGAGTTGATCCGCACGATGCGTTCGACACCGTCGTCCGCTTGTGGCGCCTCAAACAAGGCCAGTGCCTTCTGTCGCGCCTCGGCTTTGTCCTTGGGCGCAATCCCGTCCTCAAGCTCAACACAGACGATGTCTGCCCCCGAAGCCAACGCCTTGGGAAACATGTCCGGGCGCAAACCCGGTGTGAAGATGAAGCTGCGGCGCGGTCGAATAATGCGATGTGTCATGTGTGCGTCCTCTCAGGTGATGCCATGCAGCGTTTTCGTTTCAAGATAATCTTCCAGACCCATTATGCCGCCTTCGCGACCGTTGCCTGACTGCTTGTACCCACCAAAGGGCGAGCCATAGTTGAAACCGCCGCCGTTGATATGTACGGCCCCGGCGCGCAGGCGGGCAGAAACACGCTGCGCCCGGGCCGGGCTGCCAGTCTGAAGATAGGCCGC
>JBARVN010000118.1:0-12580 GCA_049646285.1 Albidovulum sp.
CAACCCTGCAAATCTTTTCGTGGCAGAGTTTATCGGCTCTCCGGGGATGAACATGCTGGAAGGTGTCGTTGCCACGGAAAATGGCGCAAAAGTCGTGCACAGCCACGGCCAATCCCTGCCGGTGCCACCCAACATGGCCCTCAGCGTCGGGCAAAAAGTGGTTTACGGCATCCGGCCCGAGCATTTTGCCCCCTCCAACCAAGGCGATGCCATTCCCGCCCGGGTGAAGGTCGTTGAACCGACCGGCCCGGAAAGACACCTTTTTTGCGACCTCGGAGGGCGGGAAATCTGCGCAATCTCCCGCGATCGGCTGGGCTGGTCTTCGGATAGCACGATCCAGCTGACCCCGATGATGGACCACGTGCACCTCTTCGACGCCACGTCCAAACTGGCGATTGCGCGCGGCTAAAGCGTTTTGCGTGTCAGCCCGACCCTACCGCATCGGATTGCGCGTCCGACATCAGCGGCCTGCTGCCACGGGGGCAGAGAATTTCGTTCAGGCCTGACGCCAGTGATTATTGAAGAAAGTGTGGGACGCTCAGGCAGCTGTGACCCGATCCTGAAATTTTCAGCAAAACCCCTGCCGCTCAGCCCTGCAGTGCTGGCCCAATCGTCAAGCAAATCTGACCTACGTCAGTCATTCAACGCGATGTCGCCGACGGTCCGATGTGCGGGATAAAGCGACTGTTGGCCAACAGCGGATGAAAGTCAGCTTTCGGAACCAAAGAGCTATGGCGCCCTAGAATCTAGCTGCCACCGATGGCCTTTTTTGCGATTTCACGGCGACTGAAATTGAGCACGGTATTGAGAAGGTGTCGTTTTTATCTGCCGTAAGAATGCGCGCCTCATGCGTTCATCGTCTTGAAATCCACAGTTCACTGCAATCGCTTTGATGCTCTTTTCAGTTGCCCCCAACAGATCACGCGCCGCGTCCACACGAATGGCCTCAACAGCCCTTGCTGGTGACGTCCCCATCGTCGCCGTGTACGTACGCGAAAAGTTTCGCGAACTCATGCCACAGCGTTCAGCCATATCATCCACCGAAATGTTTTGCCGAAGATTACTGTTGACCCAATCATGGAGCTGCCTGAACCGTCCCTCGGTGTCTCGCGCCTGCCTGTCCAACTCGGGACTGAACTGCGATTGTCCGCCCGAACGGACCATCGGCGTCACCAATGATCGCGCCATTTCAATCGCCGCTGGTGTACCCAAATCTTCTTCAATGATCGCCAAGGCCATGTCGATGCCAGCCGTGATGCCCGCAGAGGTCCAGACAGTCCCGTCTTTGATGTAAATAGGATCGACCTCTACATTGACCGCCGGATATTGCGCCGCGAGGTTATCGCAATCCTCCCAATGTGTGACGGCCCGGCGCCCATCAAGCAGGCCCGCCGCCGCCAAAACATATGCGCCAGAACATACCGAACACACACGCTGGGATCGATCCGCCAACTGCCTGACCTGATCGACAAGCGGCGGATTAAGGGCCGCGACAGGTGCGCCATCACCACCAACAACCACCAACGTATGTATGGGCGTATCTTGACGTTTCTCAAGCCAATCCGCCAGCAGATCACTGTCGATCTGCAAAATTGTATTCGTTTCAGTGCGGCCACCGGCAAAGGACACAACATGCGTTAGATACGCAGGCCCTGATCGCGCGTTTTTGCGCGCATGGGTGAACACCTGCAGCGGACCAACAAGGTCAAGAAGCACGATGTCGGGGTACACAATGAACACCACGTTCATCTGGCCGGAAGATTTGGCATAAAAGGAGGTCATATTGTCATTTATGCCATAACTTGACCTGCTAGTCTACCAACAGCACCAGAAAAGGACCGGCTCATGTTAATATTGAAACCCAATTGCGAATGCTGCGACGCGGATCTGCCACCAGACAGCCATGACGCACGCAGTTGCTCATTTGAATGCACATTCTGCAAGAATTGCGCTGATACCGTCTTTCACGGCACTTGCCCCAATTGCGGCGGAGAACTTCTGCGTCGTCCTGTTCGCCCCGCAAAATTCTTGGCAAAATTCCCAGCATCCGCAGAACGATTTGTCAAAAATCATCCCGAATGCGCTCAGCTCAAAACGCAAAGACAGGAGCCATAATTATGAAAACTCTCGCAGCACTCGTCTTCCCCGGTTTTGAAACACTCGATTACTTTGGCCCCATGGAAATGCTGGGTGGTTTGGGGGAAGAAATCCAAATTATCACTGTCGCCAAAGGGCACGATCCGGTGCCAAGCGTACATGGTCAGCGCATTGTGATCGACAAAACCATAGCAGAGAAAACCGACTACGACCTGCTGTTCATCCCTGGCGGCGATTCCGCGTTGGACGAGGCCAAAGACGAAGAATTGATGCAGTGGATCAGGGACGCCTCGGCAAACGCGGAGCGCGTGATGGCAGTCTGCACGGGAACTGTGCTGCTTGGAATGACGGGCGTTCTGGACGGGCGCAAAGCGACAACGAACAAGCTCGATTTTACCAAAACCGTCCCTCTCGCACCGAACGTCGATTGGGTGAAAGAGGCACGATGGGTCGAAGACGGCAAGTTTTTCACGTCGTCCGGCGTGTCGGCAGGGATGGACATGGCCCTCGCCGTCATGGCCGATCTGTTTGGAATGGCGATGGCAGACAGAATTGCTGTGGGCTGTGAATACGAATGGCACAAGGACGCCAACCGAGATCCTTTCGCAAAATCAGCTGGCTTGATCTGAGGCAAGTGTGAATTCGCTGCAAGTGCGAGGTAAGGCTGGGTCAACAGCGAGAGCCGACATTCAGATATTCGCAAATCGGGGATTCTTTCTGCAGCGCGGAAGGCGGCAATGAGCCCATTTCAACCGATGCTGCGAAACGCATGAATGTCTGGTTCTGACGCGAGTGGGGGGTGTTGCTTTCCTCAAAGGCGTTGCGAACGGTGGTCTTAGGATTACTGCGCTGCGCACGGACGACCGATTTGGGTAAAGCCGCACCGCAGCGCTCTGGGGTCGGTCAATGTCACCCAAGGGCTAATTTTGTTGAAAAACTCCAAATTCCGGATACCGCCATTTTCCGGCGAGACCCCATCATACTAAAAAGTCAGATGAGATCGCTCCTGAGGCGCAGAGAGTTGGCATATGGGCACAGAAAGGCCAATTTGGCCCAACCCCTCGCCAACGTAAGCTGGTCGCTCTTTACGGCGAAAAATCTCGTTGATCAGGCCCAAAAATGGTGTTTTTCAACACAATCGCCCGCAAGCCGACATTCGTTGCAAATGCGAGATTAGTGGTTGATTATCCGGCAAAGCGGATATTTGTCGACGGAGCGCGCATAAAGCGAATGATGAGATAGAGAAATTATTCTGGAGGTGTCACAAAGAAGATGGGCGACTACAGCATTCGGCTTCCTGGTCCGAAAAATAATTTCCTTCATGCATCCGGCGATGCCAACAAGCCATTTGAGACAGTGTTGAAGGGTGGATCTTCCAAATCCGATTACAGCGCGTGATCTGTTACCAATCTCATCCCCAAATGCGCTGGTGGTGATCCCGCGGCACAACCACCTCGTGCAGGATCGCGGACCAAAAACGACATGACGGCAATATGCTCTCCGCCGATGTAGAATGCCGGGCATCGGTCTGGTGACATATCCCCCCCGGACACACCTGCATAACACGCGCTGGTCCACTCCCAGACGTTGCCATTCAGGTCCACAATGCCTTGGGCTGTGGTCGCAAAACTCCCTTGAGCGTGCAACGCGCGTCCAATTTGCGGCTCCGTTAGATAGGCGGAGGCCCAGGTTAACTCAGGTGAGGTGAAAATCGGGTCAGGCTCTTTAGGTAAGACATCGGCGGCCATGAACTCCCATTCCTTCAGGTTGGGGAGCCGGAAGGTATGGCGTGTCGCGCTATTGATCCATGTCAGGTACTCATCCACATCCACGTAGGATAGCCCGGTCGCGGGCATTGTGGCTTCGGATTTGCCAGCGGGCGCCCGCAGGGCCAGCGTACAGCCACCTTTTGCGTGACAGACGTTCCATTCCGCAACGCTGACCTCGTATTTCTGGACGTAGAGCGCCGTGCCATCCGGAAGCATCACGGGCCTTTCCGCCATGACCGGCTGCACGGACAAATCGGGGCCGCGCAGGGAAAACACGACCCCGACAAAAACCGCCGCCAAGCCTGCCAGCGCCACAAAACGATAGATCGTTTTCGACGGGGCGGATTGAGGCTTGGCGGCGGTCATCGTTTTCCTCCTATAGTCTTTAGACCTCAGGTTTCGGACGTATGCGGAGCGACAACCTGCTCCATCAGAGTGTTGTCCCACTCGCCCTCAACAACGAAGTGAGCCGTCGCCCCCAGCATCACACCTTCGATCAGGTTGTGATTCACATATGCGTACACACCCGGCTGCTCGAAGGTATACATTGCAGCCACAGCGCTGCCGCCGCGAACGAACCATGTTTCCATCCCGGTGAGGGGCTCATCGCTGAACGAGCTTTCCCAAACGAAATTGCCGTGGCCCCCGATCAAGTGGGGACGCGAGTCGCGGTTGGCCTGATTGTGGATCATCAAAACAGTTTCACCAACGTTGGCCGTCAGAGCGTTTTCGCCGGTCAAGGCACCGACCGCGCCGTTGAAGACGGAATGGGTCGGGATGAGCGTGCGCATGGCATCAATACTGTCGGAATAGTCGTCACCGGCGGCGGCGTAGGCGATGTACTCGCCGTTTTCATCCATCGGCAGGTAATAGTCCTGCTCGCCGATATAGGCGATGGAATCGTATGTCAGCTGGTTGCCGTCTTTGTCTTTCAGCCCATCGCGCGGCAGCACCATGACAGCGCCGTTCATACCGTGGGTGACGTGGTAAGGGATCATCGCGCCACCGGGGGCGCAGTGATAGGTGAAGCAACCCGGCTTGGTCGCTTTCCAGCGCAGCACGGTTTCCTCGCCCGGATAGACATGTGTCAAGCCACCACCACCCAATGCGCCGGTAGAGGCGTGGAAGTCGATGTTGTGCTCCATCTGGCTATCTGACGGATTGCGTAAGGTCAGCTCGACCATGTCGCCCTCGTGGCAGATGATCAGCGGGCCGGGGACCGAGCCGTTATAGGTCAGCGCCCAGACCGACGCGCCGGTGTCTTCATCCACCACCATAAGCTTCTCGGTGGTTTCCATGGTGATCTCTATAATCTTCGGGCCGCCTGTTGCGACCTGGTCGTGGGCCGGGGCGAAGGGCGGCGCCACCAGTTCCTGTTTGACACGGGTATAGCCCGAAAGGTCAGCTGGTTTGGCGGTGCTGTCGGAGGCCAGTACGGTGGCCGCCTTATAAAGCTTGGCGGATGTCGTATTCACGGAATGCAGCTTGGCGCTGCGTGGACCTGCCATGGCCCCTGTGCCCGTCAATGCCGCAGCGCCAGCCAACACAGAGCCGCGCAGCATGTTGCGGCGGTTGGTTCGCAGTTGCCCGGGGTTGATGAATTTGTTCATTATTCCCTCCTTAGGTTTCGGTGTTTGCAGTGCATCGCTTCATGTGATGCTGCTGCGGGGATTGCGGATTACAAATTGCCCAGTTGTGCGTCGAAGCGCTCTTTCGCTTTCTTCGGGACTCGGCCTTCGAAAAATGTGTCCGGCACAGCGTCGGCGTCCCCGACTTCGATGGTCATCACCATCCCCATCGCGTAGTGCGGCTTGCACATCACGCCGTAGACGCCTTCGACATCGAACGTCGCTTCGACCTCCTTGCTGATCTTGCCTTTGAAGGCCTCTGCTCCCTCCGGCATCATGCCTTTGACGCTTTCGGCGTTGTGGCTTTTGTCTGTGGGGACAAACAAAACAGAGTCGCCCGCAGCGATTTTCAGAAAAGATGGCTCGAAGACCATCTGCCCCTCTTCGCCCTTGTTGAGCATTTTGACCTCAAAAGTCTCAGCCATTGCCGTGCAACCGAATGCGAGGCTGAAAGCCATGCTTGTCAGAGAAGCTTTGATCATTTTATGTCCTTTCAATTCTTGTTAACTGAAGGATATGCTCGGATGCGGCGACGCTCTTTGCGCTGGCGCAATCAAAAGAGTGCTTTTTCCGTATCTGGATCAAACACGTGGTCAAAAGGCCGCCTATGTGAGCTAATGCCGATATGAAAAATGCCAGAAGCGCTAAGCCCCAACCGAGACTGGACGAAAGCTTGCTGAGCCAAGTGCCTCCGTTCTCCAGGCTGGACGGCCGTCAGATCCGAGAAATCCTCGATCAATCGAGCGTGCGGCGCTACGATGCAGAGGTGGCCATTTTCGCGGAAGGCCACGACGCGGATCGATTCTTTTTACTGCTGGATGGATATGTCCGGGTGATCCGGATCACCCCCAATGGGGATCAGGTCATCGTGCTGCATGTCCCGCCCGGACAGCTGTTCGGAATTGCCAGGGCGCTCGGCCATGAGCGTTATCCGGCAACGGCGGTCACGGCGTCTGAATCCATATCATTGTCGTGGCCGACCCGGCTGTGGGACAGCTTTGTTGCGCATTATGACGGGTTCGCAACTGAAATAGGTAAAACCGTGGGCATCCGCGTCGGCGAGATGAACACACGAATATTGGAAATGGCGACCCAACAGGTCGAGCAGAGGGTTGCGAATGCTCTGCTCAGGTTGATCAATCAAACCGGCCGGAAAGTTGCAAACGGAATCGAGATCAACTTTCCGATCACCCGGCAAGACCTGGCAGAGATGACCGGCACAACGCTTCATACCGTAAGCCGGATGCTCAGCGCTTGGGAAAAACAAGGATTGGTTGAGAGCGGTCGCAAACGGATCACCGTTTGCGACCCGCATCAGCTTGTTATTCTGTCAACGGCACAGGGTTGAGCGCTTCAACCAATTCTGCATAGAACGCATCCACATCCAGCCCGTATTCTGCGCAGGCGTCAGTGACCGTATGAAACGGGCCAACCAGACATCCGACGCAGAGCATGTTATGGCGCATGAAAACGGGTATGGTGCCCGGCCATAAGGTCATCAAATCCTCTAACGGCAGGTCAGGGTCATCAAGCCGTTTGTGGTCCATCATGTCCTTACCTTGCTGAGGACAGATTAGCGCGCAACCTGTCTCAAACGTTGCGCTGGCGCAAACTCCGCACCCGTCCCCCGGTCTATTCCTAGTGGCATCCAATGATGAATGGGGGCCTCAGAATGGCTGAATTCTTAACCAAGTCACGGGCGCGCAACGTGTTTTACGGAGGATCCATATTCTTCGTCGTCATTTTTATCGCCCTCACTGTTCAGAGCCACAGATATGTGGTGCAGGTCTCGACCGCCGGCATGGCGCTAAGCGAAGAGGTCGTTTTGGGCAAACATGTGTGGGAACGACACTCATGCATCAACTGCCACACCTTGCACGGTGAGGGGGCGTATTTCGCGCCCGAGTTGGGCAACGTGATGACCCGATGGGGCGTGCAAGAAGAACCACAGGAGGCATTCGAAACGCTGCAAGGCTGGATGGAAAGCCAACCCAGCGGCATCGAAGGCCGCCGGCAAATGCCAAACTTCAGCCTCACCGAGGAAGAGATCAGAGGCCTCGCGGAATTCCTGCGTTGGGCCGATCAAACAGACACGCAGGGCTGGCCGCCCAATGATGCGGGCTAAGGGAGAAAACGCATGAAATACCAATCACAAAAGGTAGCCCTTGCCTATTTCGTCTGCGCTATGGCGTTGTTCGGAATTCAGGTTCTGGGCGGACTTCTCGCCGGGTGGATATATGTATCGCCGAATTTTCTGGCAGAGATTTTGCCGTTCAACATCATCCGCATGATTCACACCAATGCGCTGATCGTCTGGCTTCTGTTGGGCTTCTTCGGCGCGGCATATTTCCTTGTTCCGGAGGAATCCGAGCGCGAACTCTATTCGGTCAAGTTGGCGTATCTACAGCTTGTCATCTTGATGGTCGGCACGCTGGGCGCAGTGGGCAGCTACCTCGTGGGTATCCACGGCGGGCGCGAGTTTCTGGAACAACCCCTTTGGGTCAAATTCGGGATCCTCATCGCAGCCCTGATCTTCTTGTTCAACATCTCCATGACGGTGCTGGCGGGCAAGAAAACAGCGATCACCAACGTGCTTTTGATGGGGCTTTGGCTCTTGTCGTTGCTATGGGTATTTGCCTTCATCAACCCCGATAACCTGTCCTTGGACAAAATGTACTGGTGGTTCGTCGTACACCTTTGGGTCGAGGCCACATGGGAACTGGTCATGGCCGCAATCCTTGCATTCTTGTTGCTCAAACTGACCGGTGTGGACCGTGAAGTCGTGGAAAAATGGCTCTATGTCATCGTCGCCACGGCGCTGTTCTCAGGTATCCTTGGCACGGGCCACCACTTCTACTGGATTGGCTTGCCGGGCTACTGGCAGTGGGTGGGTTCGATCTTCTCCACCTTCGAAGTCATCCCGTTCTTCCTGATGATGTCTTTCGCCTTCGTCATGGTTTGGAAGGGCAAGCGCAACCACCCCAACAAAGCCGCTTTGCTATGGTCGCTTGGGTCCAGCACCGTTGCTTTCTTTGGCGCTGGTGTCTGGGGGTTCTTGCACACGTTGCACGGGGTCAACTTCTACAGCCACGGCACGCAGATCACCGCTGCGCATGGGCACCTGTCCTTTTATGGGGCCTATGTTGCGCTGAACCTTGCGATCTTCAGCTATGCGATGCCGCTGCTGCGTGAACGCCAGCCATATAACCAGGTGCTGAACATGGTCAGCTTCTGGCTGATGACCGGCGGGATGGCATTCATGACCTTTGTGCTCACCTTCGCGGGCACGATCCAGACGCATATGCAGCGGGTGGTTGGCGATTATTACATGGATGTGCAAGACAGCCTTTCGATCTTCTACCTGATGCGGTTTGGCGCAGGCCTGGCTGTCGTGCTTGGCGCATTGCTGTTCATTTACGCGCTGCTGGTGATCCGCAAACGCGAGATTATCGAACCGGGCCCGTCCGTAGCAGTTGCGGGGGAATAGGCGATGAAAGACAACTTCGCGACTTCGACAGTGCCACATTACCAACCCGCAGCACGCGAATGCGCACTGTTCGAGATGGCTCACGAAAATGGTTTGCCCCTTCTTCTGAAGGGGCCGACCGGCTGCGGCAAAACCCGGTTCGTCGAACATATGGCCGCCAGGCTGGGCAAGAAGCTGTTCACCGTGGCCTGCCATGACGATCTGTCGGCGGCAGACCTGATTGGCCGCTATCTGCTGAAGGGCGGCGAAACCGTCTGGGTCGATGGGCCGCTGACCCGCGCCGTGCGCGAGGGCGGAATTTGCTACCTTGATGAGGTGATTGAGGCGCGCAAAGACGTCACCGTCGTGCTGCATCCGCTCGCGGATGACCGCCGCACTTTGATGATTGACCGCACGGGCGAAGAACTGGCAGCACCTGCGGGCTTCATGCTCATCGCCAGCTACAACCCCGGCTACCAGAATGTGCTCAAGCGCATGAAGCCGTCTACGCGCCAGCGGTTTGTGTCCGTTACCTTCGACTTCCCGAAACCTGATCTGGAAATCGCCATCGTAACACATGAAAGCGGGTTGGATGCCGGGCGTGTTGCCCCCCTTGTGCGGCTCGCGGGCCATATCCGCGCGCTATCCGGGATGGATCTTGAAGAAGGGGTTTCAACGCGTTTGCTGATCTATGCCGCCACGTTGATGGCCGCTGGCATGGGCGTGACGCAGGCACTTGAGGCCGCAATTATCGAGCCGCTCAGCGATGATGCGGATGTGCAAGAGGCTTTGCGCGATCTCATAGCCACGATCTACGGGTAGCCCCATGCACCTGCGCGACCTGATGGAACCGGAAGAAACCGTTGGCAACCTGTGGCATGAGATGGCCCATGGTGGCGGCGCCTTGCCCGTCTACCCAGACGCAAATGTGGCTCTGGCAGACCTGCGCGCAAGCCTTTCGGTGCTGTTTCGGGCTTTGGGCGGCAACGCCGGGGTCGAACTGGGCGAAACCCCAGCAACCCTTGTGCATCACCGCCGCGCGTTTCGGAGCAGATTAGGTGCCGAGCGCGAAAAAGAACATGTCGCCAGCTTCGATGGGGAACGCTTGCGCCTACCGCCGCAAATCGCGGCCTTTCCTGATCCAGCCCTAAACAGGGCGGCGTATTTCTGGCTGTCGGCAATGGCGGCATTTGCCGAAATTCCGCACGGGGTGGAAAACATGGCCGCCAATGACCGGGAACAGATCCTGTGCAACGCGAAGGCAACGCAGCGGGTTCTGAATACCTGTCCGGGCTTGCGCACAGCCTATGGCCAGATGTGCCATATGGCCCTGGCCGCCCGTCCGACCGGGTCCTTGCCATCCGCTGAGGCCGCGATGGAACACATGCTGCAAAGCCAGCTTCGCGGCACGCTGATCAAGCCGCCAGAACCCAGCATCGTGCGCGGCTACATGCCCTTTGCGCCCGTGCCGTTTTGGCTGCGCTTAGGTGCCACTGGCAATGGCGGGGAGGCCCCAGCGGAGGCAGACGAGACAAACGCCCCTCCTGCCGCCGCGGGCACGACAAAGCGCAAACTGGGTGAACGCAAGGACCGCGCCGAGGCCAATCGCAAAGACAGCTTTATCCTGCACCGCTTTGAATCGATCTTGTCTTGGGTTGAATCGATGAACCTGAACCGCAGTGTCGATGATGATGACGACGAAAATGCCCAAAAGGCGGCGGAAGATCAGGATCAGATCACCTTGTCCAAATTGGACAAGCGCGCGGCCACACGGTTGCGGCTGCATCTGGATTTGTCGCCTGCGGACGCGGATCACGAAAAGCTGGCGGGCACTTTTACTTACCCCGAATGGAACCACCGCAGTCGCAGCTATATGGATGGGCATTGCAGCGTGCTGGATGCACCCGCTGTGCTGGACATGGCGGACCCGTTCAGACCTGACCCCAAGCGTGCCCGCGAGGTGCGCCGTCAGTTCGAAACACTGCGACCGCGGCGGGTGCTGCGACCGCGCCAGATTGATGGGGCGGAACTTGATCTTGACGCGCTCATCACCGCGCAAGCGGATATGGCGGCGACAGGGGATGGCAGCGACCGCATCTGGCAATCCGCGCGCCAGGTAGACCGAGACCTCGCCGTGGCCTTTCTGATCGACACATCCCGCTCAACCGAAGCTGCCGTAGGCGACACAAGCGTCATCGATGTAGCACGCGAGGCGTTGGCCGCCCTGGCCTGCGGCATTGAAGCGGCGGGCGATCAGTTTGGCATCTGGGGGTTTTCCTCGTTGCGCCGCGACCGCGTATTTTTGACCCGCTGCAAGGGCTTCGACACTGATATGGGCCCTGACATCACCGCCAATATTTGTGCCTTGCGCCCGGGCCACTATACCCGCCTGGGCGCCGCAATCCGACATACCTCCGCCATGCTGGCCAAGCAGTCTGCTGCACGCAAATTGCTTATCGTCCTGACCGACGGCAAGCCCAATGATCTGGACCATTACGAAGGCCAGCACGGCATCGAAGACAGCCGCATGGCGGTCCGCGAGGCCCGCCTGACAGGGCAGAGCCTGCACGGTGTCATCATCGACGAAGACGGGCAGGACTGGTTCGCACGTATCTTCGGGCGTGGCGGCTTTAGCCTTCTGCCTAACCCCGCGCGGCTGACCCGCGTATTGCCCGATATCTACCGCACTCTGACGCAGGAGATCTAATATGCGCCGTTTTCTTTTACTTCCTTTTATCTGGTCCACACCCGTACTGGCAGCGTTCGACAGACCGATCCCCCAACCTCAATCGGCGACAGCTGAGATCTGGTTTGGGCTCGCCTCGCTGGCACTTCTTGCAGCACTTTTGCTGGTGAACCATCTGGTGATGCGAAAGTGAAACGCAGTGGCTGGTCATCTGAGCGCATCGCAATTGCGCTTTACCCATTTGCCGCAGGAGCGGCGGGTGTGAACGTGTTCTTCGCATCGCTCCTTGGCGGTTCGGTCGGCTGGCCCATGCTGTCGACGGCTTGGTCATTCGGATTGGGCTGCATCCTTGGCGTGCCCGCGGCCCTGGCCTTTGCTCGTCACATCAGGCGTCTTATGGACAAGACCGAGCCAAAGGACCTGAAATGAAAACTGCGATCATTGATCGGCACCCGATCACCGCATTGGCGGCGATGGCTTGCGCCAGAATACCGCTGTCTTGTCCCCTTCGATGCCTTCGCCGAACCGATCAAGGGGGGATCGGCCGCGGTTAGGCCGCTTTGACCGATGCTGCGCTCGAGATGTATCGCAGCGAAGCGCGTAGACTGACATTGGCCATATCAGGTGTGGCAGGTTCAATCCCTGCCTGCTTCAGCAGATCCTATGATGCACAATGGGTCAAAGTGGAGCATCGTTTTGAACCGGCAGAACTCGACCGGACCCAGTGGAACGTCTGCTCGATCCGGAAAATGTGTGGCGAACAGGTCTGCTGCCGCATCGATAAGCCCTTCTGCATGGTTCGGCGGAATCCAGCAAAGAGGGTAGCCCAAGGTGACATGAAACCGATACTGGGCGAAGTCGGATCGGTGGAGTCCGGTCACGGCTTGCAGCTTCTCCCGCATTGCCCACAGAGCCGCGGAACCTTCGATGTCTG
>JBARVN010000119.1:0-32696 GCA_049646285.1 Albidovulum sp.
CTGCCAACCATGTCCGGTTCTTCCACATATGAGAAAATAGCCACATAACGCGGTCTTTTGCCCCTTAGCGGTGCGACGCGGTGCAAAGAATACCGCCCCCGGAACAGCTGCAGATCTCCGGGCGCCAATTCGAGAATCGTTACCTTGTCTGATGTGCCGTCCAGCACGCGGGCGACTTCATCAAAGTTCTCGTCTCCTTCGCGAATTCCGGGCGCATATTCGAAGGCCCCACCTGTCTCGGCATTCTGGATTGCCAGCGTGACAGTGAAATTGTTGGTGTCGAAATGCCAAGGGAAACCGTTGCCTTCGTCCGCCATATTTACAATCACATCGGCAAGAGGATCAGCATAGCGGTAGAACTTATCCTGCTGAAGACAGTCTTTTATGAAGCCATCAAAACCATCGAAGTCATGAACGGAGCGTAAAGCGCCATCCTTTGCGAAGTTGTCTGCAGGAATGAATGCATTGGAGCGGTCAAAAAACTGGCGACGCGGATCGGTCTTGGGCAAGGCCGGATCATCTTTTGTGAAATAGGCGTTCGTCTTGCTAAACGACCTGTGCCCCATTTGCGCGACGCTGTCGGCTTCTTGCCTTAGGGCATCAATGCCGTCCTGGCTCAGGAAGCCTTTCAGCACTGCACAGCCATCGCGCGCGAGATCTTGGCGAACCCCTGCAAGAATGGCGTTGCGCTCGGGGCCGTCGTTCTGGATTGGGTACCGCGCCAGATTGATAAGATTTGCGCCTGGTTGATCCATGTGAACCTCGCTGCTTCTGTCGCATAGCGAGAGTATTTTTTGAAACCGATCTAGCCCAAAAGCGACAGACACCCCACCCGGTGCAAAAAAATCGACATTCGAATCTATCGAGAAGTGTCAGCGTTGTCCTGCAAGGCCGGTGACCAAACCTCATAGCATCTTAAACAGGCAGTCACAGCCACAGTTGACCGTGAGGACGACGTGACGGTGGGCCTTGAAGCTCTCTTTGCCTGGGCCTAGTGTCCGGTCGTCAAACGGAGGCGCTTATGGCTGGGCAACGCAGCATCTTTGAAGAGGTCGGGCAGGCCCCAAAACCAAGCGGGGCACCGAAGGGCGGCATGATTGATGCCGGTCGCGGGGGCGCGCGGGGGCCGATCCGGATCTGGCTGGGGCTATTGTTCGTGCTGGTCTTTGCGATGATTGCTGTGGGGGGGCTGACGCGGCTGACCGATAGCGGCCTGTCGATCACCGAGTGGCGCCCGGTCACCGGGGCTTTGCCGCCGATGAATGTCGCCGACTGGCAGGCTGAGTTTGCCAAATATCAGGCCAGCCCGGAATATCAGCTTCAAAACCATCAAATGGATCTAGCGGCCTTCAAGACCATCTATTGGTGGGAATGGGGGCATCGGCAGCTTGGTCGGATTGTCGGGCTGGTCTGGGCTATAGGCTTCGTGGCGTTCTGGGCGACAAAGCGTATTCCAACGGGATGGACCGGGCGTCTTGCCGGTCTGGGCGTGCTTGGGGCGGTGCAAGGGGCCATCGGCTGGTGGATGGTCGCGTCGGGCCTGACCGGGCGCATGGTTGATGTCGCCTCGTACCGGCTGGCGATCCATCTTGGGTTGGCCTTTGCCATCCTTGGCCTGATCGCGTGGTACATGCTGTCGCTTGCGCGCACAGATGCGCAGCAGATGCAGGCGCGCAGGGTGCGCGAAGCCAAGCTCTATTCGCTGGCCACTGGCCTTATGCACTTTGCCTTCCTTCAGATACTCCTTGGTGCGCTTGTGGCTGGCATCGACGCAGGCCGCGCATTCCCGACTTGGCCGCTGATGGGCGAAGGGTTTTTTCCCGCCGATGCGTTCTATCTGCCGGATGGTGGCCCGGCGATCCTGGCCTTCTTTGAAAACCCCGGTCTGGTGCAGTTTGTGCACCGAATGGCGGGGTATCTGCTTTTTGCCTTTGGTCTGGTGGCGGCTTTGAAAGGCTATCGTTCGTCCCATACCGCCACGCGCACCGCGTTTGTCTGGGTGGGGGCTGCGATGTTTGGCCAAGTGGTTTTGGGCATTGTGACGGTGTTGCACGCGGCCCCCTTGGGACTGGGGCTGGCCCATCAGCTTGGGGCAGTGATCTTGTGGGTGCTGATCTTGCGCGCCCGCCACCGCGCCGCATACCCGGTATCTCAATCCGTAAGGAGCGCGCGATGACCGCCTTTGAAGACTTGATGGCCTATCAGCGCGACACCGAGGCCTTGGCGCAAATTGCTGGCCGTTTGGGCTGGGATCAAGAAACTATGATGCCCGAAGGGGCGGGTTATCAGCGCGGCGAAGAAATGGCCGCGATCGAAGGCGTTTTGCATGCCAGACGCACCGATCCGAAGGTCGGAGCGTGGCTGGAGCAGGCCCAGGCCCCTGATCCTGTTGCGGCCCGGTCGGTCGAACTGATCCGCCGCGCATATGGGCGCAACGCTGCCGTGCCTGTGCGCCTTGCCGCTGAAATGGCGCGGGTGACAAGCGTGGCCCAGGGCGTTTGGGCCGAGGCGCGCGCGAAGAATGACGTCGCGCATTTTCTGCCAACGCTTGAAAACGTGGTGTCTTTGGTCCGCGAGCGCGCCCAAGCGCTTGCCGCCGCCGGGTACGGGCAGGGCGACCCTTATGACGCGTTGCTTGACGATTATGAACCCGGGGCCACCGGGGCCGGGCTTGGCGCTATGTTTGATCGGATGCGACCGCGTCTGGTGGCGCTGCGCGAGGCGGTTCTGGGGGCAGAGCGTCAGCCTACGCCTTTGTGCGGCACCTTTGCCGAAGATGCTCAGCTGGCGATGGCCCGGGGTCTGGCCTCTGCCTTTGGTTATGATTGGAGCCGGGGGCGGTTGGATCTGGCGGTGCATCCATTCTCATCAGGTTCAGGCAATGACGCACGCATCACCACCCGCGTTCTGGAAACGGATCCCTTCAACTGTTTTTATTCGACGATCCATGAGGTTGGCCATGCCTGCTATGAGCTGGGTATTGATCAGACGCATCTTCTGACGCCGTTAGGGCAGGGCGTGTCGATGGGCGTTCATGAAAGCCAAAGCCGGATCTATGAAAACCAACTGGGCCGGGGGCGTGCTTTTACCGGTTGGATGTTTGAACAGATGCAGGCGGGGTTTGGTGACATTGGCGTGACCACTGCTGATGCCTTCCACGCCACGGTCAACCGGGTTCAGCCCGGCTACATCCGTACCGAGGCAGACGAGGTGCAGTATAACCTTCATGTCATGATGCGCTTTGATCTGGAGCGGCAGCTGATTTCAGGCGCGCTGCCGGTGCGCGATCTGGAAGACGCCTGGAACGCCCGGTTTAAACATGATTTTGGCGTGACCGTCGACAAGCCCGCCAATGGGGTTTTGCAAGATGTGCATTGGTCTGTGGGTCTGATCGGCTATTTTCCGACCTACACATTGGGCAACGTCTATGCAGGATGTCTGCATCAGGCGATGCGCGCCGATCTGCCCGATCTTGACGCGGATCTGGCGCAAGGCGACGCGCGGCCTGCAACAGACTGGCTGCGGGGCAAGGTGCAACGGTTCGGTGGACTTTATGAGCCTTCGGACGTGATCACCCGTGCCTGTGGTTTTGACCCAAGCGAAGGCCCGCTGCTCGATTATCTGGAAGCCAAGTTCCGCGCGATCTACGGTCTTTAAACGGCTGGGGTGTATGGCCGCCCGGTCACCTGTCAGCCCAGTCGGGTGCGCGTTTTTCGATAAAGGCGTTGATCCCTTCATCGGTATCGCGCCACAGCATATTTTCCACCATCACGGCTGCTGCATGATCGTAAGCAGCCTCGCGCGTCATTTCGATCTGCTCGTAAAAGGCGCGCTTTCCGATCTTGACGGCTGCGCTGAGCTTGTGGGCGACTTTCTCGGCCAGCGCCCATGTTTCAGCCGACAGGTCTTGGGCAGGCACGGCGCGGTTGATAAGGCCGGTTTCCGCGGCACGCGCGGCATCGATGAATTGCCCGGTGGTCAGCATCTCCATGGCGAATTTGCGCGGGATATTGCGCGACAGGGCCACCATCGGGGTCGAACAAAACAGGCCGATATTGACGCCGTTTACGCCAAATCGCGTGCCTTCGGCGGCGATCGCCATGTCACAGGTCGCAACCAACTGGCATCCGGCCGCCGTGGCGATGCCATGTACCTCGGCAATGACCGGCTGGGGCAGAGAGGGGATCATCTGCATGACTTCAGTGCAGCGCGCGAAGAGGTCCGCGAAATAGGCTTTGCCTTTGTCGGCCGCATTTCGCGCCCGTTGCATTTCCTTCAGATCATGCCCTGCACAAAACGCCTTGCCTGCGCCTTTCAGGATCACCACCCGGATGTGCGGGTCCGCGCCCACTGCGCCAAACTCAGCCTTCAATGCGGCAAGCATCGCGTCTGATAACGCGTTCAGGCTTGCCGGCGCGTTCAGCGTTAACGTGGCGATGCTGCCCTTGTCTGATCGCTGCAATACTTGTTCGGTCATTATGATGATCCTTCGTGTGTTCGCGCGCAGTCTATGAGTGTCTGCCTTTCGAGGAAAGCGGCTGGCGCCATTATCTCAGTGTGAAATATCGATCTGCTAACCAATATTAAACCATGTTCGATGACCCTTGCCCCATGGCGCATCTCCGGGAGGGATTGGTTCATGGAAATATTTCGAGCGATCGGGCGCATGCTTTTGACCGTTTCGGTTCTGGTGCTCGGATTGCAGAGCGGCAATGCCGCAACCGTCGGTATCGGGGCTACGCAGTCGTTTTGCGTGCCAGATGACACGCAGCCCGCCTTTGTCGGATTGGAATGTCTGCCGCTGACTGGCGGTATGCTGCTGGCATCCGGGCCCATTTCCGGGGCTGGTGTCAGGATTGCGCCAAACCTCACGGATCGGCCTCAAGGCTTTGAGGGTCTGTCTCTGCCGGACATTCGGGGAAAGATTGAAGCCATACTTCGCGAAACGTTGGTCAAGACTTTGTGGCGCGATGTGTCGGTGTTCCGGGTTGATGCAAGTTCCATCCGGCTTGGCATTTCTGGCGGTATGTTGCTTTTGCCGCAGTTTACAGTCGTCAATCTGGTGGGGTCGGGACCCGGCATTGATGCAAGTGATGCGGTATTTCCCGGAGAAGCAGCCTCTCGCTTTTTGTTTTGGTATCGCGGGTCACATGAGCTGGTCGAGTGGACCGGTGTATGGGGATCAATTCTGGTGCCCGTCAGCCGTGTATCGCAAGTTGCGGGGGGTGACGGTGGGCTGACCAATGCCGAAAGGGCCGTTCTTGCGCGGCTAAAGGTGCCCGCAACGCCGCATCAGAATCTGACAATACGGGCCCCCTATGGGTTACAAAACGTCTCACGAATAACCCCGGTGCCGGTTCCCGCGCCGGCGACATGGGTCGGACTGACCACAATCCTTATTCTCCTAAGTGCGCTATTGTGCCGCCGAAATGCAGTTTCACGCTCCGTTCGGCAATGAATCATGGGGTATTTAGATACCTATTTTGTAACTATATGATATTGCTTCATTAATAAGGCGCAGCGGCCCTTGACGTGATCGCCAACATATCAGACAAGCCGTCATCCGAATTGGGGATGGCTGCATGCTGTCCCGCGATCCCGAACTCAAAGGGCTACTCATGAAAACCTATACCGCGAAACCGGCGGAGATCGAGAAAAAGTGGATCCTGATCGACGCCGAAGGCATCGTTCTGGGCCGTCTTGCCACGATCGTTGCCAGCCGCCTGCGTGGCAAGCACAAGCCAACTTTCACACCGCATATGGATATGGGTGACAATGTCATCATCATCAATGCGGACAAGATCCAGATGACCGGCGCCAAGCGCGAAGACAAGCGCTACTACTGGCACACCGGCCACCCCGGCGGGATCAAGTTCCGCACGGCAGCCCAGGTGCTTGAAGGCGCGCATCCTGAGCGCGTGGTCATCAAAGCGGTTGAGCGGATGATTTCGCGCAACCGTCTGGGCCGTCAGCAGATGACCAACCTGCGCGTCTATGCAAGTGCTGAGCATCCGCATGAGGCACAGCAGCCAGAAGTCCTCGACGTCAAGTCGATGAACCCGAAGAACACCCGGAGCGCATGATATGGTCGATGAAATCAAAACCCTCGACGATCTGAAATCCGCCGTAGAGGGTACGCCCGCTGCTGCAGAAACGGTCGCCATCGTGCGTGAACCTCAGCGCGATGCGCTGGGTCGCGCCTACGCCACTGGGAAACGTAAGGATGCGGTTGCCCGTGTCTGGATCAAACCAGGTTCTGGCAAGGTTGTTGTGAACGGCAAAGAAATGGCCGTCTACTTCGCGCGTCCAGTGCTGCAGATGATCCTGCGCCAGCCCTTCACGATCGCCAATGTCGAAGGTCAGTTTGACGTAATGGCAACGGTTGCTGGTGGTGGGCTTTCGGGTCAGGCCGGTGCGGTCAAGCACGGCATCTCAAAAGCGCTGCAGCTTTATGAACCCTCCTTGCGCGCTGCGCTGAAAGCCGCAGGCTTTCTCACGCGCGACAGCCGTGTGGTTGAACGGAAGAAATACGGTAAAGCCAAGGCCCGTAAATCCTTCCAGTTCTCCAAGCGCTGATTGCACAGCACATCCAATGTGCTTCAGAAAATTATGGCGTGGCCGTTTGGCCGCGCCTTTTTTATTGGCGGCGCGCCATGTCGCGCCTGTTGCGCGCAAGACTCGATCACGCGGAATTGTAGCCCGCCTCGATTGACGGAACGCAAAAATTGGCGCCATGCTAAGTTTATTGAGGCAGTAAACAGAGCATAAAAATGCCACTTCAAACATGCTACCACAGCTCCCATGGGGGCTTTGATTTCCTTGGGCTGCGAAAAAGCCCATCCGGCGCGGTTGAAATCGTCTATGACGATGGGGCGCGTCGTCGTCTGGTCTGGCGCGTGAGTTCATCTGCGAAAGAGCGCCAGATCGGCGATGCTTTGCGCCACGCTGTTGATCAGGCCCGCGTATTGCCCGCGCTTTATTCGGAACTCAAGCGCCGTTCGATCGCCTATGAGGCGGTTGCTGGCTAAGCTTGTTTTAAGGCGCGGCACTTACGCAAAAAAGTGGCCGGGCAAAGCCCGGCCCAGGAAGAGGTTCCAGTCGGGGATGAACGGAACCTATGGGGTATGCCCTTCTCAATCCGATGTGGATTGATGCGCTACACTTAGCGCCAGAACGGGGTGTGAACCTCGGCGTAACAGTCTGCGCGGTCCAGGCCGATATCCTTCAGCATGCGGTCGTCCAGCAGTGCCAATGATGCGCGGCTGCGGCGGCGAAAACGCCACACAGATATCAGGTGGAGCAGGGTCGCCTGCACTGTCGAGCGCTTTGTCCGGATTGGAGCGGCCTGACGGATATGTGCTGACTGTGCCATGATACACCTTTTGTGTTGATACAATTCAAATCTTGCGATAGTTGTGGGTATACAATGATGTGAAATCGTACTCCAGAGGTAGATTGTGACGGATACAATATGGCTTCCAGACCTTTCGAGTTTTGATGGTCCTAAATATCTGGCATTAACACGCTGCCTGCGCGAGGCGGTACGGGTCGGAGAACTGCCAGAGGGAAGCCGTCTGCCGCCTGTACGCGACCTGGCCTGGCGCCTTAACATGACGCCCGGAACCGTCGCACGCGCCTATCAGATTGCAACACAAGAAGGGCTTTTGGACGCGGCGGTCGGCCGCGGCACATTCGTGGCCTCTGCCGGACCAAAGTTCGGGGCGTCGCAACCACTTATGAGGGAAACGCGCGCGCAAGCCAGGACCATCGATGGGGTTGCGCGTGCCGTTGCCGATCTGCGGGCAACCCTGTTGCCGGATGTGGGTCAAGGTCGGGTTATTGCAAACGCATTCGCGCAACTGTCGCGGTCCGATTGTGCCGATTATATCGGGTATCCGTCACAAGGGGATGACGCCGCATTGCGGGTGCTGCTGGTTGACTGGTTGGCCGACAGAATTCTTGGTCCGATTGATGGAGATGATATTGTACTGACACATGGTGGTCAGAACGGCATCAATCTTGCACTGCAATGTTGCCTCAAAGGCGCCCGTCCACAGGTGTTCTGTGAAGAGCTGACCTATCCGGGGTTTCGCCATGCCATCCGGCTCAACCGCTCGGAAGTGGTTCCGATTGAACTGGATGAGCACGGAATGCGTGCGGATATGCTGGATGCGGCCTGTCGTCGGTATGATGCAAGAATTGTATGCATCACAACGGACGCCCAAAACCCGACCACGGTCAGAATGCCGGCAGAGCGACGCGCTGAGATTGCAGAGGTGGCCCGCCGTCACGATCTGCAGATTATCGAGGATGATTGCTACGCCCTCAGCTCGGCCACGGACCCGGCTGTGCGCGCCCTTGCCCCCGAACGCACTTGGCACGTCTCAAGCCTGTCGAAGTCCATTGCCGCTGGTTTGCGATTTGGGCTTATCGTTTGTCCGACCGGGCTTGGCGAAGCCGGCCGGCTGGCAGCACAGCATTCGTATTTTGGGTTGGCCCGCCCTGTCACAGACCTTGTCCATCACCTGATGTCGTCAGGCGAAGCGGTGCGATTGCGCGACCGTGTGCAGACCGTGTTTGCAAGGCGATTGGAGATCACGTTGAATGTTTTGGGCACGTTTGATCTTCAGTGGCAAAAGGGATTGGGGTTTGTTTGGCTGGCAATGCCACAAGGCTGGCGCGCTTCGACCTTCGCGCGCGAGGCAGAGGCAGCCGGGGTTATCCTGCGCTCGGCAGATGAATTTGCCCTGATCGAAAGCCACACTCCGAATGCGGTTCGCATCGCCCTAAGCGGCGTGGTGCCGGAGGCAGTTTTTATCCGAGCTTTGGAAACGATTGCGCGATTGTTACGCAATCCGCCGGGCGATCTGCCGGTCTGACCGCGTATGGCAGGGCGCATCATCACGTCAGACGCCTGTATTGCCGAGGGGGCAGAATGGCTTGCCGCCCGGGATCCGCGCTTTGCTGATCTTCTGGAGCAAACCGGGCCTTTGCCGCTTCGACGCCAGCCCGAAGGCTTTGCAGCCTTGCTGGATGCCATCCTTGGGCAGCAGGTCTCCACCGCATCTGCGGCGGCCTTGCGTCGGCGCATGGAAGAAGCAGGCCTCATGGAGGAACGCGCAGTCGATGCGGCGGATGAGGAGGCGCTTCGTGCCTGCGGGTTGTCGCGCCAAAAAATCCGCTATGCGCATGCATTGGCCCGTGCGCGGCTGGACTATGGCGCGTTGCGCGTGATCCCGGATGATGAGGTTATCACCCGTTTGACGCAAGTGCCGGGGATCGGGCGTTGGACGGCCGAAGTCTATGCTATGTTTTCTTTGGGGCGGGCCGATGTCTTTGCCCCCGGCGATCTGGCGTTGCAAGAAGCCGCCCGCAGTTTTTTCGACCTGCCTGCGCGCCCGACTGATCGCGAATTGCGCGCCATGTCGGAAGACTGGCGGCCATGGCGGGCAGTTGCAGCCCGTGCACTCTGGGCTTACTACCGGGTGATCAAAAACCGGGAGGGGATCAGGTGACACGGGTGTTGAATTTTGGCCGCAAACCGGCCCAATCGGGCAGGGCACGGTCTCTCGTGGTTTTTTTGCATGGCTACGGGGCCGATGGGAACGATTTGCTGGGGCTGGCCGATCCGCTGGCGCCGCATTTGCCAGACACCGTCTTCGTGGCCCCCGATGCGCCTGAGCCATGTTCTGGCAATCCCTTTGGCCGCCAATGGTTTCCAATCCCTTGGCTTGACGGATCGTCTGAGGCTGACGCTGCCGAGGGGTTGGCGCGCGCCGCGAAAGATCTGGATGGGTTTTTAGATGCGCAATTGACGGCAGAATCTTTGACAGCGGATCGGCTGGCGATTGTCGGCTTTTCCCAAGGCACGATGATGGCCTTGCATGTCATCCCGCGCCGGGCCGTGCCTATTGCGGGTGTGGTCGGCTTTTCCGGGCGTCTCTTGCAACCCGAAAAGCTCAAGGCCGAGGCTTTGTCCAAACCGCCTGTGCTGCTGGTTCACGGTGATGCCGACCCGATGGTGCCGTTTGCCGATATGGGCCTTGCAGGCCAAGCGCTGACCGATGCCGGGTTTGAAACCTTTGCGCATGTGATGAAAGGCACCGGCCACGGCATTGCGCCCGACGGGTTGTCTGTGGCGCTTGGCTTTTTATCCGAGTGTTTGGGGAAGGCATAAGACCCGCCGCCACAAGCAGCGCGTCAAAACCACAAAGCCGGTTCCGCAAACTCGATTGAATTTCCAGCCGGATCGCGGACATAAATCGACCGCGCACCATTGGGCCAACAAAAATCCGCCTCGATGGCGATGTCGGATGCCAAAAGATGTGCGCGCCATGGCTCTAACATGTGGGATGCGACGGAAAAACAAAAATGCCCCGGCCCCGCTGATCCGTGTGGAGGCACCTGAAACCGGGCCTCAGGCGAAGGCGGGGTGCCGGTGGCCTCGGGATTGAAGATCAACAAAACCGAATGGCCGAGGCTATAAAACACATGCCGTCCATCTTGTCGTGCAATCTCGGCCAGCCCCAGAATACCGCCGTAAAATCGCGCCGCTGCGGTCAGATCCGCGGCGTAAAGCGCTGTTTCCAAGGTGCCGAGAAGGCCAGGGGCGGACATGGAACTTTCACCTGTTTGTCACGTTTATGAGAGACAAGCATACTCGAAATAGCGGGGCTTGTCAGTTCCGATACGCCATATATAGTTGTGGATAAGGTTCCGCGGTGCTTTTGCCGCCGAAACCGCAAGGCAACGATACGAAGACGGAGTCGATAATGTTCGACAAAACCGAGGACGTAGATTTCAGGACCAGCTTCGTGCGGGAACCGTCTGTGCTCAAGCACTATCCTGCCTTGGTGCTGAACGCCGATTTTCGGCCTCTTTCATATTACCCATTGTCACTTTGGCCATGGCAAGAGGCGATCAAGGCGGCCTATCTAGACCGTGTGACGATACTGGCCGAATATGATGAGGTGGTGCGGTCGCAACGCACCGCGATCCGAATACCCTCGGTGGTGGTGCTGAAGGACTATGTGAAACCTCAAAAGCGCGTGGCCTTCACGCGCTTTAATCTTTTTTTGCGCGATGAGTTTTGTTGCCAGTATTGCGGATCAAAAGGGGATCTGACCTTTGATCACGTGCTGCCGCGGTCGCGCGGCGGGGTGACAAGTTGGGAAAACGTGGTTGCCGCCTGTGCGCCTTGCAACCTGCGCAAGGCCAACAAGCTGCTGAACAGATCGGGTCTTAGCCTGAACCGCATGCCACACCGGCCCAATGCCGAAGAAATGCAGCGCGCTGGCCGCAGGTTCCCGCCGAATTATTTGCATGAAAGCTGGGTTGATTATCTTTACTGGGATGCCGAGCTGGACGCATAGTCAGCCATGAGCTGGCCAAAAAATTCCCCTGACACCGAGATACCTCCCGAAATACGGGACGCAACTCTTCATTTCGCCGATAGTGACCGGCAAGCTGGCTTTGAAATCAGTGATGATTTTCGTCCATTCAGCCAGATGAATGACATGTTCACGCGCGCCTTCTGGGATCCGGCGGTCAACGGCCCCGATGCGATGGGGTTTTTCAAAAGCTATCGGATGGATGCCACGCCACGTCGCGGCGAAGGGTTCAGCCAAAAGGATTTTGCGTTGCGCAATGCCGCGTGGCTGGTGTCTGACATCATCTCTAACCGGGGGACTGCCGAGGGGCTGCGCGAAGGCTTTCAGGCACCGATTGCCAGCGATACGCCTGTGGCCCCGATCAAGCCGGACCTTGGCCCCCCTGACGCTGAGGCCGCCGAGATCAAGCGTATTGCGAAGCTGTTCGGCGCGGATCTGGTGGGCATTACCGAGTTTGACCCGCGATGGCAGTATTCCGAACGCCCTGATACGCGTGACATGACGCCGGTGCCCAACGATCTGCCCCTGGGGTTGACCCATGTTATCGTTATGGGCCATGCGATGGATTTCGATCTGGTGGATACGTACCCCTCCGCCCTGGCTGGGGCCTCTACCGGGCGCGAATACAGCCATGAAGCCGCAATCGTGATGCAACTGGCCGCCTATATCCGCAATCTTGGCTACCGGGCGGTTGCCTCGATGAATGACACGGCATTGGTGATTCCTTACGCGATCAAGGCCGGGTTGGGTGAATACGGGCGCAATCAGATGGTACTGACACCAGAATTCGGGCCGCGCGTGCGGTTCTCCAAAGTCTTCACCGACATGCCCCTTGGCGTTGATGCGCCGCGTCAGCGTGGCCTTTCAACCTATTGTTCTGAATGCACTGTTTGCGCCAAGGCTTGTCCGCCTAAAGCCCTGCCGTTAGGGGCGCCGGAGTTTGGATCCGACAGCCCGTCGACCATCAAAGGGGTCAAGAAATGGTCTGCAAATTGTGAAAAGTGTTTTGGCTATTGGGCGAAGCTAAAAACCGATTGCGCCATCTGCATGCGGGTCTGCCCCTTTAATCGCCGCTATGATCGTTTGTCCGACCGGATCTGGCGCAGACTGGCCTTATCCCGCTTTCGCGCGTTTGCCCGCAAATGGGCCAGCCGCAGCCCGCGTGACCGGTTGAAACCGCGTGACTGGTGGGCGCGCCGTCCGCTTGAGTGACGCGGCGTTTCACCGTAGACCGAACGCGTAAACACTAAAGTGATCCAGCCAAAGAAGGGGACAAGATGAGCGACGGATTCTTTCAGCCAGTGTCTGGAATGGAGATGCCACGCTTTGCAGGCATTCCGACGTTCATGCGCCTGCCGCATGTGCCCGCGGATCATCCGAGGCTAAGCGAAGTGCAGATTGGCCTTGTGGGCCTGCCTTGGGATGGTGGCGTTTCCAATCGCCCCGGTCCGCGCCACGGGCCACGACAGTTGCGCGATGCCTCGACGATGATCCGCGCCCAGCACGGTGTGACTGGTATCCGGCCGTTTGAGGCGGCCAATTGTGCGGATCTGGGCGATGTTGCCCCTAATCCGGTCGACAACCCGGATACGCTGGACCGGTTCACCCGCTATTTTACGGGCTTGAAGGATCAGGGCATTCGCCCGTTGGTCGGTGGTGGCGATCATCTTTGCACATTGCCGGTGCTGCGCGGGCTTGCCAAAGACGAACCTTTGGGGCTGGTGCATTTCGACAGCCATACCGATCTCTTCCCGGCCTATTTCGGCGGCACGACCCTGACCCATGGCAATCCCTTCCGCTCGGCTGTGGAAGAAGGGCTGCTGGACCCCAAGCGCATGGTCCAGATCGGCATTCGCGGCACGATGTATGACAGTTCTGACCGGGAGTTCGCCAAGGCGCACGGGATCCGCATCATCACCATCGAAGAATTCTTTGCGCGCGGCATTCCCGACGTCATGGCCGAAGCGCGTGAGATTGTTGGCGACCAGCCCACATACATGTCCTACGACATCGACTTTGTTGACCCCTCCATCGCACCGGGCACCGGTACACCCGAATGGGGCGGCCCCAATGCGTTTGAAGCCATGCAGGTGGTGCGCGAATGTGCGGGGTTGAATATTGTCGGCGCGGATCTGGTCGAAGTGTCGCCGCCCTTCGATCCGTCCGGGGGCACGGCCTGGCTGGGCGCGTCCTTGATGTTCGAAATGCTGTGCCTGATGGTCAAAGCACTTTGAGCGGGGCCGTCATGGTCCCGCCCGTTCTTGGCTGACGGTTACGGCAATGCGGCTGTGACGATGATTTCCACAAGATAGGCCGGTGTCGCCAGCTTGGCTTCACCGGTCGCGCGGGCGGGTGCGTGGCCTGCAGGCACCCAGGCGTCCCATTCGCCGTTCATTGCCGCGAAATCGGCATTGATATCGGCCAGCCAGATCTGGGCACGCAACATCCGGGTCTTGTCTATTCCGGCCAAAGCCAGACGCCGGTCAATTTCGGCCAGACAGTCACGGGTCTGTTGGGCAGCGTCGCCGCCCGGTTCACCAACCACGCCAGACACATGGACCACGCCGTTGTGGATGACAACTTTCGACATACGTGTGCCGGTTTCAAGACGGATGATATCAGACATCAAATTCTCCCATTTTCAGTTCGCACGTGTCCTGACAGAGCTTTTTGTCAGATGCCAGCCAAAATATGAAAGACGATGGAGCGGGTGAAGGGAATCGAACCCTCGTATTCAGCTTGGGAAGCTGCTGCTCTGCCATTGAGCTACACCCGCATGGGCCGCTCATTACCGCGCGCCGTGGATTGAGGCAAGAGAGAAGCGTGGCCGGCAGCGCCACGCAGGGGCACGTCGGCAGACCTTGACACTTCGCCTGCATACGTGTCCGGTCGCGCGTCAGTGGGGCAGGGGATGCGTATGGAAACCAAGGATCGTATCGACGCGTTCGGCGCGGTGTCATTGACGTGTTTTGCGGCCTTCCTTGCCTTTAATCAGGTGGTGATCAAATTCGTCAATGCAGGCATTCAGCCTGTGTTCTTTGCCGGTTTACGATCAGGTGTTGCGTTGATCTGTCTTTGGGTGTGGCTGGTTTGGCGCGGACGGTCGCCCAAGCTTGATCGCCGGATGATGGTGCCAGGCATCGCGATCGGTCTGGTGTTCTCGGTCGAGTTTTTATGCCTGTTTTTGGCGCTTGATCTGACGACCGTTACGCGCAGCGCCATTATCCTTTATTCCATGCCGGTCTGGATGGCGATTGGGGCCCATTTTTTCATGCCGGGGGATCGGATCACATGGGTGAAGGCGGCGGGTCTTTTGCTGGCCTTTGGGGGCGTGATCCTGGCCATCGGCCACCGAAGCGAAGATGCGGGGCAGGCCGGGTTACTGGGTGATTTCTTTGCCCTGATCGCGGCTATTTGCTGGGCTGCCCTTGCGTTGATCGCCCGTGGAACCCGGTTTCGCGAAGTGCGTCCCGAGATGCAGCTTTACTGGCAGGTGCTTGTGTCTGCCCCTGTGCTGATCCTTGCGGCCCCTCTTTTCGGGCCTCTGATCCGTGATCTTCAACCCATCCATGTTGCGGGAGTTTTGTTTCAGGGGGCAGTTGTTGTGGCGGCAGGGTTTATGTTCTGGCTTTGGATCTTGTCGATTTACCCGGCGTCCGGTGTCACCAGTTTTTCGTTCCTGACCCCGATTTTCGGCGTGGCGTTTGGATGGGCGCTGTTGGGGGAAAAGGTTGGCCTGCCGTTGATCATCGCGGTGGTGCTGGTGGCTGTGGGCATCTTGTTGATCAATCGCCCACCGGGTGCAAAGGCTCGGCCCCCAGCATGACATCTGCCCAGATCGGCAAGTGATCTGACGCGATGCGCGCGGGTGTGGCGGCGTAGACCTCGGCTTTTTGCAGATGCAGTCCGGTGCTGAGCGCCACGCGGTCCAGCGCGCCGAGCGGGCTGGCGGCCGGAAAGCTGCGGCCCGGTGCGTGAAGGCGAAACTCTGGACCCAATGCATCAGCCCCGCCGCGTGTTGACCAATCGTTGAAATCGCCGATGATCGCCGTTGGCATCGTCTGCCTTCGACTTAAGGCTGCTCGGATGGCGGCAAGCTGCATTCGCCTGTAACGTCCGATCAACCCCAAATGCACGCCGACGACCCGAAACATGCCGCGTGGGTGTGAGATTTCTGCCAAGAGTGCTCCGCGTGGTTCCAGCCCTGGAAGCACCAGGCGCCGGATGGATGTCACGGCCAATCCTTGCCGGACCAGGATCACCTGACCGTGCCAGCCAAGACTTTGTTCAAAGAGTGCAAAGGGCAAGATGCCAAAATCAGTCTTTTGCCGGATCAGATCAGGGGGCAGGGCTGCGGGGCGTTTGCCTTGCCAGTGATCGACCTCTTGTAACGCGATCACGTCCGCGCTGAGCGCGTTGATCACGCGAAGAATACGCTCAGGGTTTCGACGGCGGTCAAATCCCAGGCATTTGTGCACGTTGTACGAAGCAAGACGCAAGATCATGTCTGTGTCAGTATCACGTGTGATCGGGGCTTGCCGCAATCATGTAGCGTCCCTAGTTCTACTTTATGTGGGGGCCTCGTATCAAAAACCAACCGCTGGTCGTCCGGGGTATCTGGGCTGTGCTGTTGCTGGCTTTTGGAACGGCAATTGTCGAAGCACAATGGTCGCTGGCCTTCGTCTCGGCGTTTACCTTCGCCCTGTCGCTCGTGCCGGTGCTGTTTCAGGATCGGTTTGGCATCCGGTTGCCGATGCGCTTTCTGGCATGGATCGTCATTTTCATCTTTGCCACGATCTTTTTGGGCGAGGCTTTTGATTTTTACGAACGCCTTTGGTGGTGGGATGTGCTGTTGCATGGCGGGTCGGCACTTGGCTTTGGGTTGGTGGGATTTCTCTTTGTGTTCATGCTTTTTGAGGGGGACAGATACGCGGCCCCATCTTGGGCGATTGCGTTCGTAAGCTTCTGCTTTGCCCTTTCAATCGGTACTTTGTGGGAAATCTTTGAATTTGCAGTGGACCGGATCGCGGGGACACAGATGCAAAAGTCCGGTCTGATGGACACGATGGGGGATCTGATCGTCGATACGGTTGGCGCAAGTATCGGCGCGCTATCGGGTTTTTTGTATCTCAAGGGGCAGCAGTTCGGTGGACTGACGGCGGCGCTTCAGGAATTCATTCAAGCCAACCGCAAGCTTTTCCGAAAGCGGCGCTGATCAGGTGCCACAAAAGGTTTGGCGCACTTCTTGGTCCGCGTCCGGGGCGCGGGCGTAGTCTTTATGATCCGGCTGGTCATCAAATGGTGTCGCCAGAATATCGTTCAGCTTGTGGAAAGGCGCGTAATCACCCGCAACGGCGGCTTGGATTGCCTCTTCAACCCGGTGATTGCGCGGAATGAACGCGGGATTGGTGTTGCGCATCAGCGCCTCTGGCGAAGGCTCGCCTGTCAGACGGTCTTGCCATTTTTGGGACCAGCCATCGAAACCTTCGGGATTGCCAAATTCAGCTCGGGCCGTGTCGTTTGCAAGGCCACGGAAGGTTCGCGTGAAATCGGCGCTGTCCTTTGCCATATGGCCAAGCAACGCCTCAATCAGCGCCCCGTCGCCGGGCTGCTCGGTCGCAAGACCGATCTTGGCACGGAAAAGCCGCAGATACTCTGCCTCGTAAATATCCGGAAAGCGGTTGATGGAGGCGGTCGCAGCTTCGATTGCGGGTGCTTCATCGCCCATCAGGGGCAGTAAACATGACGCGAATTGCGCCAGGTTCCACACCGCGACGCGCGGCTGGTTATTGTAGGCGTAGCGGCCCAACTGGTCGATCGAAGAAAAGACCTTGGCCGGATCATAGGCATCCATAAACGCGCAAGGACCATAGTCGATCGTCTCGCCCGATATGGCCATATTGTCGGTGTTCATCACACCGTGAATAAAGCCAACGCTCATCCAGCGGGCAATCAGCCGGGCTTGCGCGCCCGTAACGGCGTCCAGCAGGTCGAGCGGTGAAGTAGCGGCAGGGTAGTGGCGATCAATGACGTGGCGGGTCAGCAGGTCCAGCGCTTCGGTGTCTTGGCGTGCAGCGAAATACTGAAATGTCCCGACACGGATGTGGCTGGCGGCCACGCGGGCCAACACCGCACCGGGGCGAGGGAGTTCTCGCCATATCGTATCGCCGGTGGTCACGGCGCCAAGCGCGCGCGTGGTGGGCACGCCAAATGCGGCCATAGCTTCTGAGACGATGTATTCGCGTATCACCGGCCCCACCCATGCACGGCCATCGCCGCGTCGGGAAAACGGGGTCTGGCCCGCACCTTTCAGCTGCAGATCAAACCTGTCGCCGCCCGGCGCCACGATTTCACCTAACAAAACCGCGCGCCCGTCGCCCAACTGCGGGGACCAACCACCAAACTGGTGTCCGGCATAGGCCTGCGCGATGGGGTCCGTCCCGGCTGGCACGATATTGCCCGCCAGAATTGCAATGCCTTCAGGGCTGGTTAGTTCTTCCGGGGTCAAACCCAGATCAACCGCCAGTCGAGTATTGATGCCGATCAGCCCCGGCAGAGGTACAGCGACCGGCGCTTGCCGCGCAAAAAACCGTTCAGGCAAGCGGGCATAAGAATTATCGAAGGGAATGGTCAGGGTCATTGGCGCTCCTTTGATCAACATAGAGCGGAATGGTGCAGATAAAAGCGTCCTCGAAAAATATGTTCTGCCCTCACAGTCGACCGATGCGGTCAATCAGCAGGTCATAGAAACCTTCAGTGTCCAGATCACCGATAAACAATGCGTTCGCGGGGCGATCCGTCACACGCCACCAATCGGCAACGGTCATCCCGGCCGTGAACCGTCCTTCGGTTTCAATCTCTACATTGATGTGCCGTCCGCTAAAGAGATTGGGGTTGAGCAGGTACGCGATGGTGCAGGGGTCATGCAGCGGCGCACCCTGACTGCCGTATTTTGCCATGTCATACCGTTCAAAGAAATCGGTCCAGCTTGCGACAGCATGCCCGACCTTTGTTCCAAGATTCCGAAATGCTTCGACACGGGCACGGTTGGTCAGGGCTTTATGGGTGACATCAAGGGGCATAACCACCAAAGACACCCCCGACTTAAAGACGATGTCTGCGGCTTCAGGATCCACAAAAATATTGAACTCAGCCGCCGGGGTGACATTGCCAACCTCGAAATAGGCGCCCCCCATCAACACGATTTCCCCAATGCGGCCCACGATGTCCGGGGCCTTTTCGAATGCTGTGGCGATATTGGTCAACGGCCCGATGGGACAGAGCGTTACGGTGCCGGATGTTTCGCGGCGTAGCGTCTCGATCAAGAAATCAACCGCATGGCCCTGTGCCAGAGGCATGACCGGGTCAGGCAATTCAATCCCGTCCAGCCCAGACTTGCCATGCACGTTTTCAGCGGTGACAAGCGGGCGCTTCAACGGGGCATCACAGCCCGCGAAAACCGGAATATCGGTCCGACCGGCAAGCTCACAAATCACGCGGGCGTTCTTTGACGTCAGAGGTAACGGCACATTGCCTGCAACGGTGGTGATGCCCAACACATCAAGTTCTGGCGATGCCAGCGCCAAAAGTATTGCAACTGCGTCATCTTGCCCCGGATCCGTGTCGATGATGATTTTGCGGGGCATATTCATACTCTCCAAGTCCGGGCAAAGCCACACATTGGAGCGGGATGTTGCGATTGTCCAGAGATCGTGGGGATTTGATCAAATCCCGCAATAGACTAACAAATGCCTAAAATCGATCACAGTTTGCAAATAAACAATCCCTACAAAATGACGAGATTAGCGCTAAAGGGTGCAAAGAAGCTCTCTTTCGGAACGCTGCGCATAGTGGTTATTGCGCACACGTTTAGGGGGACTGAACGCCCTGGCATCGATCGAAAAGAGGCCAGACATGGAGTACACGAAAATGCTTAAGACAATTCGCCAAGGTTTAGTTCCATTTTGTATTGCGGTGACCCTAATCGGTTCATCGGCGTCGGCTCAGCAAGAATGCAGTACCTATACTGTCCAGAAGGGAGATACGCTTGGATCGATCTCTCAAGCCGCGTTTGGTTTTCTGGACTATCAGACCCTGTTCAATGTCAACATTGATGCGATCGGTGAAAACCCTAACCGGCTTGAGCCTGGCATCACCTTGATCATTCCTTGTAAGGACGGCCGCAAAACAGCAGATGTTGTTCTTGCTCCTATTGATGCCTCTGAAGGCACCACGGGGTCAGACGCGACCAATGACATTGGAGAGTACAAACCCAAAATCAAATTCCTTACGGGTGGCGACTGGTATCCGTTTGCTGATGAGGGATTGTCAGGCGGCGGATTTCTTATTCGTCTCACCTCAAATGCGATGCGCCGTGCGGCGCCGGATCGCTCATTCAGCATTGATTGGGTTGATGACTGGGACTCGCACCTTTCGACACTTCTGCCCTTTAATGCCTTCGATATCAGCGTTGCCTGGTACGCCCCTGACTGTTCAGACCTTAGCAACGTGTCGGATCTTACGCGTGAGTTCTGCGAAGAGTTTGACTTCTCCGATCCGCTCTATGATGCCGTCTTTGGCTTTTTCGCTGCCAAGGACAATCCCTATGCGGATGCAAAGACGTTTTCTGAACTTGCAGGCGCGCGGATCTGCCGGCCTGAAGGTTACTCGCTTCACGATCTGGATGCCGAAGGCTTGATTGAACCGGTGATTACGGTCTCAATCCCCGCAGCCATCCCGGATTGCTTCGAAGGGTTGCTTGACGGCACCTATGATATCGCGACGGTGGAATCGCAGGCGACCGTATCCGTGATCAAGGATCTTGGCATCGCGGATCAGGTTGTGGAAAACACCTACATCACCAGCATTCAATCCATTGCGGCGATGTCGCACAAGTCCAACAAGTTCGGCAAAGACTATCTTGCCATGATGAACAAGGGCCTGCTGGAAATGCGCGAAAGCGGTGAATGGTACGACGTTATTGCGACGTCCCTGAAAGAAGCAAATGACAAGCTGAACGCTCAGTGAGCAGACTAAAAAAGACTGGCCGGGTCCGTTCATTGGCGGGCCCGGTTTTGGTATGCAGCACATCGTGTTGCGAAGACCTGGCGCAAAGATCCGCGATACCACGGATCATGGTAAATGGCCTAGGCAACAGCATTAATTTGCCAAACCTTCGCCACATTTCGTTGCGATTTTCAAAGTGCACCCTGGGGAAAGGCAAGTTCAATGTCAGCCGCATCATATGAAGTTTTGGTTCATGCTGGCGTGCATTGCTGCGGTGCCGAGGATTTCCAAAGATTTTTGGGCGCCAACCGATCTGCATTGAATGCAGCCGGGTTCGATCTCGCCTATCCGGGCCGCGTTGGGGCGGCTGGTGGCCGGTTTGATTGTGCGCTGCCTGAGCCTCGGCATAATTCGGATGACATTGAAGCCTTTGGCGGGGCGATTGCCTCGACGCTGGCTCCCGACTTTGCGGGTGGCAACCGTTTGATCTTGTCTGAGCATGATCTGGCCGGACGCATGGCATCATTGCTGGGCGGGCGCTTTTACCCTGCGGCGAGAAAACGCGCAGAAGCCCTGCGTGCCGCCCTCGATCAGCCGGTTGATCATCTGGTATTGACCATCAAACCCTATGACACATTGTTTGTCTCGGCCTGGCGCCGGTTTGCGCTTGAACGGCTGATGGAGCCCTTCGCGGAATACGCCCCGGTGATGGCCACGTTCGCGGGCGGCTGGGTGGATACGGTTGAAGCCCTGCGCGACGGTTTGGGCGCGCGAACCGTCACGATCCTGACCGAGCGGTCCGATCCGGAAGACGTGTTGACGCATCTGGCCCATGATGTCCGTCTGTCAGAACCGGTTCGGCCGGCTGTCATGCCGGTCATAACCGACAGTGCAATTGCCATGATCCAGCGCCACTACCGTCAGGGCGCGCGGTTTGCGCCGGGGCAACGTGACCGCATTCTGGCCTTCCACGCGCGCCAGCCGCAGATCCGGGTCGAGCACGGCTTTGCCGGGCTTCAGCTGGCTGACCTGCGGGGCCGCTACGTTGCCGACCTTGACGCGATTTCGCGTTTGTCGGGTGTCGCGGTCGTGGGCAATGCCTTGCCAGCCGTCGCCGCAGAATAGGCCATTCTTGAAACGAGCATGAAAAGGCCCCGACTTTACGACGGGGCCGTTTCTTATTCAAAGGTGCCGCTTGCGAAATAGCGTTTTGCGGTTTCATTGAGCGGCTCAGACGCGAAACGTCTTAGCCGTCGAAATTCACCTCTTCCATCAGCTTCAATGCCTCTGGCCGGGCCTTGGCAACATCCATCAGGTTCAGGCTGTCGGGTGTAAACTTCCCCCAGCTTGCCACGAGCTCTGACGCCTCTACGCCCGGTTTAACCGGGAACTCATGGTTGAGTTCGGCATAGATCTTTTGTGCGCCATCGGACGAGAGATACTCCATCAATTTCAGGGCCGCATCACGGTTGGGGGCGGCTTTTGTCATGGCCATGCCCGACACATTCATATGGGTGCCGTCACCTTCAAAGGTTGGGAAGACGATCCGCACAGAATTTGCCCAAGCGGTCTGATCCGGATCGGCCAGCATTGCGCCCATATAATAGGTGTTCCCAAGCGAGATGTCGCATTCACCCGCCCAGATTGACTTGACCTGAGCGCGGTCATTGCCCTCTGGCTTCTTGGCCAGATTGGCGCGCAGGCCTGCGGCCCAATCTTTTGCGGCCTCTGGGCCATGGTGCACGATCATTGCCGCCATAAGGCCAAGATTATAGTCATGCGTGCCCGGACGGGTGCAGATACGGCCTGCCCATTTCGGATTGGTCAGATCTTCATAGGTCGTGACCTCACCATCTGCGACTCTGTCAATTGCGGCATAGACAATGCGCGCCCGTGTCGTCAGGCCAAACCATTGATTGTCCGGGTCACGAAATTCGGCGGGAATGTTTGCATCCAGAACCGTTGAGATCACCGGCTGTGTAACTCCGGCGTTCACCACTTGCGCGAGCTTTGCGATATCGACGGTCAGCACCAGATCCGCCGGGCTGCGGTCGCCTTCACTTTGCAAGCGTTCCACCATGCCCTTGTCTATATGGGCAACATTGACCTCAATCCCGGTTTCGGCGGTGAAGGCGTCAAACAGGGGCTGCACCAGTTCTGGCTGACGCAGCGAATAGACGTTTACCTCATCGGCTATTGCGGCACTTGCCAAAGCTGCGAGCGAAAGAGCGAAAAGAGGGATGGCGCGGTTCATTGTCGACTCCTTTAGTCGGAAATTACCCGCGCTTTATCTGCAACGCGGCGCGCTCCGTCAATACCTGATTAAACAAGTCGGAAATAATTTGATGGCAGACGAGGGCAACCGCGGCACTCTCGTGCCTGACCACGGTCGCTGATTTTCCGTCGACCGAGGGGGGTGTCTAAGGTGATGACATTGACGGGTCAGGCGCCGGCGGCCGAGGGTGGCCCGTCCGCCGCTCATCGATCTGTTGGCGTCGTACAGGGCGCCGAGCGAGAGCCTGAGAGATTTTGCGAATACTTATACTGTGACGTTCGATGGCTTCATCAGGGTGTAAGGCACGCCAGCAAAATAAAAATAATTCAGAGGCTGCTCATCCATGGCGCCCGTAAACAGCTGCGGGAATGGCGGTTGGTAGGCCCGGCAGGACTTGAACCCGCAACCAAAGCGTTATGAGCGCTCTGCTCTAACCAGTTGAGCTACAGGCCCGCCTTGGACCGATTTAGGGGGATGGCGGGCTGCGGTCAAGTATGCGATTCAGATATGCATGAGAGACCGTTAAAGGGGATGGGCCATGGCACCTCAGGACCAGATACTTGCCTTGGGCACTTCGCAAATCACGGTTCTGTCCGATGGCTGGACAGAGATGGGAAATGAGATCTTCCCGGATTTTGATCCGGCCTGTCTTGACTATGAACCCACCCCCACCATCCGGCTTGAAATTGCCGCCTTTCTGATCCGGCATGCGGGCCGCGTAGTTCTTGTCGATACCGGGTCAGATGACGGGATGGGGGATCGGGCTGGGCGGTTTCATCAAAGCTTAGCTGCCGCAAATTGTGCACCGGGGGACATTGATCAGATCGTCATCACGCATCTGCACGGGGACCACTATGGCGGGCTATTGACGCCGGAGGGGCAGGTGGCTTTTCCGCGCGCCCGGCTGATCATGTCCAAAGCGGAGTACCGGCATAAGCATGACGCGGATGTCTATGCGGAACTCCCTTCGCAAAAGCGCGCCTCGATCGACCGGGCGCGCAGCGCTGTGGCGCCCTATGCGGGGCGGATTGATCTGGTTCAGGATGGCGACAGCATAGCGCCGGGCCTTAGTGTTATGGCACTGCCGGGCCATACGCCGGGCCATATCGGGCTGTCGCTGACATCGGGGGATATGGCCGTGCTGATATGGGGCGATCTGGTGCATTATCCGGCCTATCAGATGGCCAACCCGGATTGGTCAGTGATCTATGACACCGATCCGGATCAGGCCGCCGAAACCCGTAAAAAGATGCTGGTCAAGGCCGCGCAAGATCACAGCCTGATCCTTGGATCTCATCTGGGGGCGCGCGGCTTTAGCCGGGTGGTCGCTGACGGTCAGGGCTTTCGGTTGGTTTCTGCCTAGGCGTGGGCGTAGACAGTCGCAGCGCATTGGTCTATCGGAGGCGCGAATGCACGAACGGGGGCTGTGATGACTGCGCAAAAAAACGGGCTGACCTATGCAGATGCCGGTGTCGACATTGATGCCGGAAATGCGCTGGTCGAGCGGATCAAGCCAGCGGCAAAGCGCACCCAGCGCCCCGGCACCATGTCTGGGCTTGGTGGGTTCGGCGCGCTTTTTGATCTGAAAGCTGCGGGGTATTCCGACCCGGTTCTGGTGGCGGCCACCGATGGGGTGGGGACCAAGCTGCGCATCGCCATCGACACCGGAAATGTCGACACCATTGGCATTGATCTGGTCGCGATGTGCGTTAACGATCTGGTCTGTCAGGGGGCCGAGCCGCTGTTCTTTCTCGACTATTTTGCCACCGGCAAGCTGGAGCTGGATCAAGCAACCCGTATCATTGAAGGTATAGCGGCAGGGTGTGAGCAGTCAGGCTGCGCGCTGATCGGCGGCGAGACCGCAGAAATGCCCGGCATGTATCACAAGGGCGACTTCGATCTGGCAGGCTTTGCCGTCGGCGCTATGGAACGCGGGTCGGATCTGCCCGCACGCGTGGCGGAGGGCGATGTGCTTTTGGGGCTGGCCTCAAATGGTGTGCATTCCAACGGATATTCTTTCGTGCGCAAAGTGGTCGAGATGTCGGGTCTTGGCTGGGACGCGCCGTCGCCCTTCGGATCGGTTAGCTTGGGCGAAAACCTTCTGGCACCCACGCGTCTATATGTGACCCAGACGCTGAAAGCGGTGCGGGCGGGCGGCGTGCATGCTCTGGCCCATATCACCGGCGGCGGATTGACCGAGAACCTTCCGCGTGTGCTGCCCGACGATCTGGGGGCGGAAATTGATCTATCTGCATGGCCGTTGCCGCCTGTCTTTCGTTGGCTGGCCGAAACCGCTGGCATGGCTGAGGCAGAGCTGCTGAAGACCTTCAACTCGGGCATCGGAATGATCGTGGTGGCCGATGCCGCACAAGCGCCCGCGCTCAAGGCGCTTTTGGAGGCCGAAGGCGAAACCGTGTTTGAGATGGGCCATGTTCGCGCCGGGCAGGGGGTTCGCTACCGGGGCCAGTTGCTGTGATCCGCATTGCCATCCTGATTTCCGGGGGTGGGTCCAACATGGTGGCGCTGTGTGACAGCATGGTGGGGGATCATCCGGCGCGACCGGTGCTGGTGGCGTCAAACGTGCCCGATGCGGGCGGATTGGCAAAGGCCGCCGCACTGGGAATTGCGACCGCGGCCATTGATCACCGACCCTTTGGCAGTGACCGCGCGGCGTTTGAAGCCGAGCTTATCAAACCCATACTCGCCGCCGAACCCGACATCATCTGCAATGCGGGATTTATGCGCATTCTGACACCGGGTTTCGTGGACAGGTTCAAAGGACGGATGCTCAATATCCACCCATCGCTCTTGCCGAAATATCCCGGCCTGCATACGCATCAACGCGCCCTTGACGCGGGGGACGTTGAGGCTGGATGCACGGTGCACGAAGTGACGGCCATTCTTGATGGCGGCCCAATCCTGGGACAAGCGCGGGTACCGATCCTTCCGGATGACACGAATGCGTCGCTTGCAGCGCGGGTGTTGGTCAAGGAACATCAGCTTTATCCGGCGGTTCTGCGGCGTTTTGCTATGGGCGATCGAACGACGATCCTGCTCTGACCATCTTGATATTTGCACAAATACGGTGGTCAGGGGCACAGATCCCACAGGCAAGCAACAATTGCTGGCAGAAACCCTATGCCTGCCTTTTCAAAGCCTGATCACTGGCCTAAGAGAGCTGGGTCTGCGGGACGACCCCGCGTTGAACGGATATTGAATGCACACGATCACCACGACTGAAGACCTTGCCCGCTTTTGTACCGCTGCCAAGGCCGAGGCCTATGTTACAGTCGATACAGAGTTCTTGCGCGAACGCACTTACTACTCAAAGCTCTGTCTGATCCAGATGGCCCTTCCGGGGGATGACGGTGAAGCGGTGCTGATCGATCCGCTGGCCGACGGAATTTCGATGGAACCGGTCTATGACCTGTTTCGTCACCAAAGCACGGTCAAGGTTTTCCATGCCGCGCGCCAGGATCTTGAGATCTTCTTTGTTGAAGGCAATGTCTTCCCAATCCCCCTGTTTGACACGCAAGTGGCGGCCATGGTTTGCGGCTTTGGGGATCAGGTCGGATATGAAACGCTGGTGCGCAAGATTGCCAAGGAATCCCTTGATAAGACCTCGCGCTTTACGGACTGGTCGCGCCGCCCTTTGAGTGATGCGCAAAAAACCTATGCCGTGGCCGATGTGACCCATCTTCGGGTGATCTATGAATATCTGGCCAAAGAACTGGCCCGCACTTCCCGCCAGAAATGGGTGGAAGAAGAATTGGGTGTGCTGCTGGACCCCGAAACCTATATCAACCGCCCCGAAGAGGCCTGGATGCGAGTAAAAACCCGCACCAATTCGGGCCGGTTTCTTGCCGTCGTGCGAGAGCTTGCGCGGTTTCGCGAAGATTTTGCACAAACCCGCAACGTCCCGCGCAGCCGCGTCTATAAAGACGATGCGCTGTTAGAGCTTGCTTCGACTAAACCGACGACGGTCGAGGAGTTGGGGCGTTCGCGGCTGTTGCTGCGCGAAGGGCGGCGGGCGGATATCGCAGAAGGCATTCTGGCTGCGGTAAAGGCAGGGATGGCGCTCAAGCCCGAAGACTGCCCCAAGCCAGACAAAGCGCGCGAACAATTGCAGGTCAACACCGCCTTGGCCGATCTTCTGCGTGTCTTGCTTAAAGCCAAATCCGAGGGCGCGGGTGTCGCCCCGAAGCTTATTGCCTCGTCTGGTGATCTTGACGCGCTTGCAGCCGGTGAACGATCAGCGGCGGCGCTTAAAGGGTGGCGGGGCGAAGTCTTTGGTGATGACGCGATCCGGCTTTGCAACGGTGAGATCGCGCTGTCTGCCAAAGGTGGTTCGATCAAAGTTGTACCCGTCTGAGACGGGCCGCTTCAGCGGCGGCTGGAGCGGCTGTTTTGGGCGCCCAGAATTACAATCTGGCTGATTTCGGCCAATTTTGTATCTGACAAATAGGCAGCAACTGACACTTCGCGCGATTGCGGTGTTGAAACAGATGCTGCTGGGAAAGGCTCGGCCACGACAAAGTGGTAGGTCAAAACACCGTCAACCGGCCGGCCATTGTTTTCGGCAACAAGTTCCGCCTTCCAATAGCCCTGAGTCGGCGGCAGGCCTGTGGCGCGTATGATCGCTCCGCCCGGCTTGCGTGCAATTTCCATATCTGTGACCTGGGCCACCAAAATACGCCCGTCATCAGGAATTGCGCGCTGCGTTTCCTCAGTGACGGTCTGTTCTTGTGCACGCCCGAACCAGTTGAAGGGATTGAGACGGCTGTCCCGGATTTTGCCGCATGCACCCAGCGTGAGTGCCACCACCAGCAATAACGTGACAGACTTTATCATACCCGGTGCCCCCATGGTTCCTTTTGACTTGGGTAGCTTATTCGAAGCGCTGTGAAAAGGGGCCGCAGACTCTGGACGCGCCGCCGCTTTATGACTACCTCCCTAGGGCACGTAGCTGGAGCATTGCCATGGCCACCGCCGCCTTCGAAGAGATCGCTGAAACCTTCGAATTTCTCGATGACTGGGAAGAGCGCTACCGTCATGTCATCGAGCTGGGCAAAGCAATGCCGCCGCTCGACTCGGCCTTCAAAGTGCCCGCGACCAAGGTCGAAGGCTGCGCAAGCCAGGTCTGGCTCTTCCCCCGGATCGAAGGGCAGGGCGCGGGTGCACGGTTTGATTTTGATGGTGAAAGTGATGCGATGATCGTGCGGGGGCTGATCGCGATTTTGCACGCTCTCTATGCTGGGCTGACAGTGCGTGAGGTTCTGGCAGTGGATGCGGGCGCAGAGCTTGCCCGGCTGGGGCTTGATGATCACCTCTCGGCGCAGCGGTCCAACGGGTTGCGGGCGATGATCGGCCGGATCGGCAAACTGGCAACCGAGGCCGTGGGCTAGATCGACATTCAGTGTCTTGCTGGGCATAGGTTTCGTGCCTATGGTTTTGGCTCTTGCCCTTAAGAACGTGGCCAAACATGCTGAAGAACATTCATCCCTTGCTGTTCCCGGATCTTTTGCATGCATTGGCATCCATGGGCCACGGGGATGAGATTGCCATTGTGGACGCCAATTTTCCCGCCACCTCTGTCGCAGCGCATACCATTCTCGGGCACCCTTTACAGATCGGAACCGATGTGATTGCGGCTGTCGAGGCGGTTTTGACGGTGCTGCCGGTTGACACGTTTGACCCTGATCAGGCCCCCGTGCGCGGTATGCAGGTTGTGGACGCAGCTGACGCCATACCCGACGTCGTGGCGCAGGCAGCCCCATATTTTGCGGGTGCAGGCGCTGAAATCGTGCTGATCGAACGCTTTGCGTTTTATGAAGCGGCCATGGCCGCCTATGCGATATTACAAACCACCGAAACGCGCCACTACGGGAATTTCATCATCCGCAAAGGCGTTGTCTGAACGCGCGGTGTTATGGAAATTGCCGTAACTGCTCAAGAAATCGAGATGCGTTCGGCGGCGTGAAGCAAAAGCTGGAGCGCTGCCTTTACACTCATTGATGCAAGGCCTTTGGCATCCGCATCGACATGCGGTAAATAGGGGCAGGTCAGGACGGCAGACGCCGACCCGCTCGGCGACCGCACCGGCACGGAAATATCGGTAACGCCAACCAACTGCTGGCTGGAGGAAATTCGGTGCCCGTCCGTGCGGATACGCACCAGTTCGCGGCTAAGCTCGGCCGAGATCGCGCGCTGAGTCTCACCACGCAGATTTAGCATCTGGGCGGCCTGAGCTTCATCCTGAAAGGCGAGTAGCGTCTGCCCCGAACTCGTGGTCAAAAGATCAAGTTCAGCGCCAATGCGCAGACGGAACTCCCACGGCGATCTGCTGGACGCTTGGGCGACGACATAGGTCTGCCCCAGATCCGGCACCACAAGATGCACCGATTGCTGACAGGTATTTGCAAAATCATTCATCAAGGGCTGGGCCTGCGCGATCAGCCGGCGGATGGGGGGATAGGTTGATCCTAAGTGAAAAAGCTTCATCGTCAGAGCGTATCGGTCGCCTTCGCTGGACCGGCTGATATAGTCCCGTGCCACCAGACGTTCGATCATCCGGTAAATTTCACTGGGGCCGCGCCCCATCGCCTTCACGATTTCACCGCGGGTCATGCCCGCCGGTTGGTTTGCAAGAAGCTCAATAATATCAAGCCCTTTATCCAAGGCGGGTGCGCGGTAACGCTGATCAACATCGTCGCTTTTCAATGGGTTCACCTGAACTGTGTTTCCTCTGTTTGTCTGAGGGTCCGGGGTAAAGTCAACTTTAGTTGAAATAATATTTGACCAAATATGAATACTGTGGCCATATATGAACAACAAATTGGGGGTTGGTATGAAACTTGCGGGGAAGACGGTTCTGATCACCGCTGCGGCGCAAGGAATGGGGCGCGCAAGCGCCATTGCCTGCGCCGAGGCGGGGGCAAGGGTGATCGCAACGGATGTGAATGCCAGCGGATTGGCGGAGCTTGCAGCGGCATACCCGGCCATCCAGACGCAAAGTCTGGATGTGTGCGACCCTGATGCGATACTTTCATTGGCCGCGCAGGTCGGTGCTCTGGATGGTTTGTTTAACTGTGCGGGTATCGTCCACCACGGCACCGTACTGAATCTGTCTGATGAAGATTGGGCGCGCAGTTTTGACCTCAACGTCACTTCAATGGTGCGGATGTCGCGGGCGTTCTTGCCCGGCATGATCACCCGGGCCGAACAGACCGGCTCGACCACCATTCTCAATATGGCCTCGATGGCCTCTTCGATTAAGGGCTTTGTGAATCGGGCGGCTTATGGGGCGACAAAAGCGGCTGTGATCGGGTTGACCAAATCCATAGCGGCAGATTTTGTCACGCAGGGCATTCGCTGTAACGCGCTTTGCCCGGGCACGGTCGATACGCCTTCTTTGCGTGGACGCATCGCGGCGGCGGCTGACCCTGTGCAAGCCGAAAAAGACTTTATCGCGCGTCAACCCATGGGCCGTTTGGCGACTGTGGATGATATGACGCCGATGATTTTGTACCTCTTGTCAGATGACAGCCGTTATGTGACCGGGCAGGCCTTTTTGGTGGATGGGGGTGTCACGATCTGATGTTGTCGCGCGTAGATGCCCATTGCCATCTGTGGCGGCTCGACCGTGGCGATTACGGTTGGCTTGATCCGGCCGATCCCGGCCTTGCCTCCATCGCGCGGGATTTTGAGATTGGGGATTTGGCCGCGCCATGCGTTGCGGCGGGCATCTTACACAGCATACTGGTTCAGGCGGCCCCTACGGTAGAGGAAACCGTGTATCTCTTGTCACTGGCGGGTCAATCACCCTTGATCGCCGGAGTTGTAGGCTGGGTCGATCTTTCGGCCCCGGAAGCCGCCGGGCAGATTGAACATTTCAACGGAAATCGCCACTTCAAAGGCGTGCGGCCGATGCTGCAAGATCTCGACGATGCGGATTGGATCGCAACCCAACCGCGCCCTGACGCAGTGTCGGCGCTGCAGTCATTCGGTTTGCGGTTTGATGCTTTGGTATTGCCACAGCACCTTGGCGCACTGCTTCGGTTTGCCCAAGCATACCCGGATCTGCCCATCGTCATTGACCACGCAGCCAAGCCCGCACTGGCCGCCAGCCCCGATGATCCCCGCCACAAAATGTGGCGCGACGGGATGATGCGTCTGGCCGATGAGACAGATGCCTATTGCAAGATGTCCGGTCTTTTGACCGAGCTTTCCACAGCACAACGCGCCGATGCGCAGGCAAACTTGCAGCCTGTGATTGATGATCTGCTTGACTGGTTTGGACCAAAGCGTCTGATGTGGGGGTCGGACTGGCCGGTGCTGACCCTGGCCGCGTCCCATGCTGACTGGGCCGCACTGAGCGACAGGTTGCTGTCAGGTCTTGATCCGGCAGACCGGGCACAGATCTTTGAGGGTACTTCGCAAAAATTCTACGGGATCGCCGCATGAACGCGCTGGTTCATATGCAAGGGATCGAGAAACGGTTTCCCGGTGTCCACGCCCTGAAGAACGCCCGCTTTGATCTGCGCGCCGGTGAAGTTCACGCGTTAATGGGCGAAAACGGTGCCGGAAAATCAACGTTGATGAAAATTCTGTCGGGTGTTTACAGCCGCGACGATGGCCGCGTTGAGGTGGGGGGAACCCCGGTCACATTTGATGGGCCGCGTGCTGCGCAAGACGCAGGTATTGGGATCATCCACCAAGAACTCAGCCTGATGAATGATCTGACGGCGGCTCAGAACATCTTTATCGGCCGCGAACCCCGGCTTGGCTTCGGGCGGTTGGACGAGGTTAAATTAAACACTCAGGCTGCTGAAATATTTCGGCAAATGAACCTTCCACTTGATCCCAGAACACCCATCGAGCGGTTGACCATCGCCAAACAGCAGATGGTCGAAATCGCAAAGGCGCTTAGTTACAAAAGCCGGGTTCTGGTGATGGATGAGCCAACCGCTGCGCTGAATGATGCGGAAATATCCGAGTTGTTCACCATCGTGCGGCAACTGCGCGCCGAAGGTGTCGGCATCATCTATATCAGCCACAAGATGGATGAGCTAAAGCAAATCGCGGACCGTGTCACAGTGATGCGCGACGGCGAGACAATAGCCACAGTTGACGCGGCAAAAACTCCGGTATCCGATATCATATCGATGATGGTTGGGCGCACATTGGGGGATGCCGCATTGGATCTGCCGGATCTCGCGATTGCGCCGGTGGCGCTTGAGGTCACGGGCCTTGCGCGCGGGCGCGATATCCAAGACGTCAGTTTTTCAGTTAAGAAGGGCGAGATTCTGGGGTTTGCTGGTCTGATGGGGGCAGGGCGCACCGAAGTGGCCCGCGCGATCTTTGGGGCCGATCCGAAGGACGCGGGCACCATTCGGATCATGGGGCAGGATGTTGACATCCAAAGCCCCGCCGACGCGGTGGCTGCGGGCATTGGGTATCTTTCCGAAGACCGCAAACATTTCGGTCTGGCCACGGGCATGAACGTGCGTGCCAATGTGGCGATGACCAACCTGGCGCACTTTGCATCAAAGCTTGGCGTGCTGGACGAAAACGCCATGCGAAAGACCGCGCAGGACTATATCGCCAAGCTTAGCATCCGCACGCCCTCGGATCAGCAAGAGGTGCGGTTGCTGTCGGGCGGCAATCAGCAAAAGGTGGTCATTGCCAAATGGCTGCTGCGTGATTGCGACATTCTGATCTTTGACGAACCGACGCGCGGCATTGACGTGGGCGCCAAGGCCGAGATTTATCAACTGTTGCTGGATCTTGCCGCCCAGGGACGGGCGATCATTGTCATCTCGTCGGAACTGCCAGAAGTCTTGCGCCTCAGCCACCGCATTGCCGTGATGTGCGAAGGTCGCCTGACCGGCATCCTGAACCGGGCAGACGCGACCCAGGAACAGATTATGAAACTGGCAACCCAGACCTCGACCAATAAGGAAGCTGCCCTATGACAACGACCGGCACCACGGCACAACTGGGGTTTTTCAGGCGGCTGGCCGCAA
>JBARVN010000120.1:0-5852 GCA_049646285.1 Albidovulum sp.
GCGCGCAACAATCGGATGCGCGCACGGGTCAAGGACTGAACCGTTGGTGTTGGACCCGTCATGCTGCGTATGAATGGCCCGATTGTTGATCTGGCCGGGTAACGAAAATCAGCTTTGCCGCAGCGGCCAACCGGTCGCGCAGTGGGGCAGCACCCGGTGCATGTGCGGGCGCTGACACCTGTACCCTTACTTCGTGATCACCGCCGTGGCCGGAATCGCGCACCAACAGCGTTACGATTGCGTCAACCCGGTTCGCAGCGCGATCATGGTTGGCGTGGCTTACGCGAGCCGAAAGAATGCGCATGGCCGATCCTAATAGAAACGCGGTGTGAACGGATTTGGCAGGTTGCGGCGCATCCCTGCTTGCCCGGCCCGCATCTGGGCGGCAAGCACCAGAAGCTGTGGCGGCGGCGGTGTGAGCGTAGCCAACCACTCGGCGGCGGCGTTGCGGATTGAGAGTACAAGACGGGTCATGCCGGATCCTCCGTTAAGGTTAAATCCGATTAACGCCGAATCTCCTTTCGATTTCGTTTCCAATTTTGTGGTCACTTGATTGAAATCAGCATCCTTAGTCGCCAAATGTGTCATGAGACCCGGGAAGCGCCGTGCCAGAATGGGCGGCCAATCGGCCGGGGGCTATAAAAAAGGAGAGACCGATGGACATGGAAAAGTTCACGGAACGGTCGCGCGGCTTCCTTCAGGCAGCACAGACCATCGCACTGCGCGAGGGACATCAAAGAGTGGTGCCCGAGCATCTTCTGAAGGCTTTTTTGGATGACGATCAGGGCTTGTCTGCCAATCTTATCACCCGTGCTGGGGGTGAACCAAAGCGGGTGGCTGAAACGGTAGACGACCTGATAGCAAAGATGCCCAAAGTGTCGGGTGGTGACGGTCAGGTTTATGTCGACACCTCGCTGGTGCGGGTCCTTGATGAGGCCGAGAAAATCGCCAAAAAGGCCGGTGATACGTTCGTGCCCGTTGAGCGCATTTTGATGGCATTGGCCATGGTAAACACCAAAGCCAAGGATGCTTTGTCGGCAGGCGCTGTCACGCCGCAAAACCTGAACGCAGCAATCAATGACATCCGCAAGGGCCGCACCGCCGATAGTGCTTCGGCCGAAGAAGGCTATGAGGCGCTGAAGAAGTATGCGCGCGATCTGACGGAAGCTGCGGAAGAGGGTAAGATCGACCCGATCATCGGACGTGATGAAGAGATCCGTCGCACCATGCAGGTGCTGTCACGTCGCACCAAGAACAACCCAGTGCTGATCGGCGACCCCGGCGTGGGCAAGACTGCGATTGCCGAAGGGCTTGCCTTGCGCATCATCAGCGGTGATGTGCCCGAAAGCCTGCGCAACAAGAAGCTCATGGCGCTTGATATGGGCGCGCTGATTGCAGGCGCTAAATATCGCGGCGAATTCGAAGAGCGCTTGAAATCCGTGTTGAAGGAGATCGAGACCGCCGCAGGCGAGATCATCTTGTTCATTGATGAGATGCACACCCTTGTCGGTGCCGGCAAGGCAGATGGGGCGATGGATGCGGCAAACCTGATCAAACCCGCACTGGCCCGCGGCGAGTTGCACTGTGTAGGCGCCACCACACTTGATGAGTATCGAAAGTATGTTGAGAAAGACGCGGCCCTTGCCCGTCGTTTTCAGCCGATCCTGGTGGACGAGCCGACGGTGGAAGACACGATCTCGATCCTGCGCGGTATCAAGGAAAAGTATGAACTGCATCACGGTGTGCGCATTTCCGATTCTGCGCTTGTCGCGGCGGCGACGATGTCTAATCGTTACATCACGGATCGCTTCTTGCCCGATAAGGCGATCGATCTGATAGATGAAGCCGCATCGCGGCTGCGCATGGAAGTGGACAGCAAGCCTGAGGAACTGGACCAGCTGGACCGGCAGATCTTGCAATTGCAGATCGAGGCCGAGGCGCTGAAGAAAGAAGATGACACTGCTTCAAAGGACCGTCTGGAGAAGCTTGTGAAAGAACTTTCCGACGTTCAGCAACGCTCTGTCGAGATGACGGCCAAATGGCAAGGTGAGCGGGATAAGCTGGAATCTGCGCGCGGGTTGAAGGAACAGCTTGATAAAGCCCGAAGCGAACTGGACCATGCCAAGCGCGACGGAAATCTCGCGCGCGCGGGCGAGCTTTCTTATGGCGTCATTCCAGCGCTCGAAAAGCAGCTGTCTGAGGCCGAAGCGCAAGAAGACACGCTGATGGTCGAAGAAGCTGTTTGGCCGGAGCAGATCGCAGAAGTGGTTGAGCGCTGGACCGGCATCCCGATGTCGAAGATGCTGGAGGGTGAGCGCGACAAGCTTCTCAAGATGGAAGATGAGCTGGGCCGCCGCGTGATCGGCCAGCACCGCGCGGTAGAAGCCGTATCAAAAGCGGTACGCCGTGCGCGGGCGGGATTGAATGATGAGGGGCGGCCGCTTGGTTCCTTCCTTTTCCTCGGGCCCACGGGCGTGGGCAAGACCGAGTTGACCAAGACGCTTGCCGAATATCTCTTTGACGATGAGCACGCGATGGTGCGCATCGACATGTCGGAATTCATGGAGAAGCATTCGGTCGCCCGACTGATCGGTGCGCCCCCGGGCTACGTCGGCTATGACGAAGGCGGCGTGTTGACCGAAGCGGTGCGCCGCAGGCCCTATCAGGTGATCTTGTTTGACGAAGTTGAAAAGGCACACCCGGATGTCTTCAACGTGCTCTTGCAGGTATTGGACGATGGGGTGCTGACGGATGGACAGGGCCATCATGTCGACTTCAAGCAAACGCTGATTGTGCTGACGTCAAACCTCGGGTCACAGGCGCTGAGCCAGCTGCCCGAGGGGGCGGATGCAGATCAGGCCAAGCGCGATGTGGAGGAGGCCGTGCGCGCGCATTTCCGGCCAGAGTTTCTGAACCGCCTTGATGATCAGATCATATTTGATCGGTTGAGTCGGGAGGATATGACCGGAATTGTCGAAATCCAGCTCCGGTTGCTCGATAAACGCCTGGCCGCACGCAAGATCACGCTTGATCTGGATGATGCGTCCAAGAAATGGCTGGCCGATGAAGGCTATGATCCGGTGTTTGGCGCCCGGCCGCTGAAACGGGTGATACAGCGCCATCTGCAAGACCCGCTGGCCGACATGCTATTGGCCGGTGACGTCAAGGATGGTGACACTGTCTCGGTCCGGGCAGGGGCCGAGGGCCTGCTGGTCGGCGAAACCGTGTCCAAATCCGGCCGCCCGCGTCCCGAGGATGCTGTACTGCATTGATCGGTTTAAACGATGCTGAAGCACCGGGGGATCGGATCGCGAAAGCGATCCGATCTCAGTTTCGTTACAATCCGTCAACGAAGACGTGAGCGAGCTTTATTTTGGTGATTGAGGTCTTCGGTATAGGTTCATCCACAACCTGAACTCCGGAGGCCCCTTATGCCGCGTTTCACTACCGATCTGAAATGGTCTGACATTACCCCTCGCGCCGATTTTCTGAACCGGCGCACGTTCATTGCCGGCGCGGCGGCGATGGGGTTTGCCGGACCCGCTGCGGCAAAGCTCAGCTATGTGCCCTCATCTTATTCAACAGACGCGGCCCCGAACACGCTGGAAGAGATCACCAGTTACAACAACTACTACGAATTTGGTACGGGAAAGGAAGATCCGGCAGCCAACGCAGCCAGCCTCACCACGGACCCATGGTCGGTACAAATTGATGGCTTAGTCGACAAGCCCGGCACCTATGATCTTGCAGATCTGATGTCCGGCATGACACTTGAAGAGCGGATCTATCGTTTCCGCTGTGTTGAGGCCTGGTCGATGATCGTGCCTTGGATCGGATTCCAGCTCTCGGATCTGCTGGCCAAGGTGGGCGTCGCACCTGGCGCAAAGTATGTGGCCTTCGAAACACTGGTGCGGCCTGAGGAAATGCCGGGGCAACGTTCACCGCTGCTGGATTGGCCCTATCGTGAAGGGCTGCGCCTTGACGAAGCGATGCATCCGCTTACGATCATGGCAACCGGCCTTTACGGCGAAGAGCTGCCTAATCAGAACGGCGCACCGATCCGACTGGTGGTGCCGTGGAAATATGGCTTCAAGTCGATCAAGTCGATCGTGCGGATCAGCCTGACCGATGAAATGCCCCAGGCCACATGGAATATGCTATTGCCACGCGAATACGGCTTTTACTCCAACGTGAATCCCGAGGTGGATCACCCGCGCTGGAGCCAAGCCTCTGAACGCCGGATCGGAGCTGGACTGTTTGCCGGGCGGGAACCTACACTGAAGTTTAATGGGTACGGCGATGAGGTTGCAGGCCTCTATGCCGGGCAGGATCTGTCAAAGGACTTCTGAGTTTGCTCACTGACCAGTTTCGCCGTCTGATAAGACGGGTTCCTTCATGGACGTTATATATAGTGGGTGCCGTATTGCCGATCTGGCTGTTCTGGCAGGCCACCACCGGCGGCCTTGGCGTTGATCCGGTGAAGGCGATTGAGCACCGGCTTGGTCTGTGGGGGCTAAAATTGCTTGTGGCGGGGTTATGCATAACGCCGCTGCGCCGTTTCACAGGGATCAATCTGATTAAGTACCGTCGGGCCATCGGAGTTCTGGCATTTAGTTATGTGCTTTTGCATTTCGCAGCTTGGCTTGTGCTCGATATGGGGCTGCTTTGGACTCAGGCTTTGGGGGACATTGTGAAACGACCCTATGTGACCGTCGGCATGGCTGGCCTTATCATGATGATCCCGCTGGCGATTACCTCCAACAATTGGGCTGTCCGCCGTCTTGGTGCAGCCCGTTGGAAAAAATGGCACTGGCTGACCTATCCCGTGGCAGTGGCGGGGGCAGTGCATTACCTTTGGCTGGTCAAAGCTTGGCCAATCGAGCCCATGGTCTATCTGGGCGGCGTTGTTTTCCTTCTGAGTCTGCGGGCGATTCCCAAAAAAGGGCTGCGCACAGCATCGCTTGACGCCTGACTCGCGCGAATCTTGCCCCTCTAAAGAAAAAACAAAGCCTTACGTGGGGTCAGACAAGCGGGGATTTGTGGGAATCGATTGCCGCTCTCGCTGAATCGCGGCGACTTCATCCAATCATTGCCCGCTTTGCGCCAGTGAGTCTGTGGATAACCCTCAATCTAGGATCCACAGCACGTGCGGGGGCGTAATCTTATTGCGTTAAATCCCGCCCAATAGTTGCCATCATTGCTCTAACCCCTAGATTTTGGGGGCAAATCAGGGCTTGTGAAAAAAATGTCATATTTCTCGAAAAAAGCTCTTGCGGTCACCGGCACCTATCCGTAAATACCGCCTCACCGAAGCGGACAACACTGCTACGGCGGACGGAACGGCGGAAACGCCACGAAGTTCAGACTAAAAAATTGAGGGATATGCAGGCGGGCGCGCCAAATAAGTTAGGGCGCTTCCGGTTGATTTTGTCTCTCACGCTCTTTGAAATTGCTGGTTACTGAAGAGATATGTGGGCGGTTTGGTCCTTTCGATGGACAAACGCTGCATATCGGCCTTTTAGGGTTCGCCCGATGATAAAGGTGTCAGCTTCACTGTTTGACGGACTTCGTTTCTTTGGAAACGATGTGCATCAAACGGTTAAATGAAATTCGATCTTCGGATCGGATTGATGTGCAGAGGTTCGAACGTCAAGGTTAGCGTGTAAGCGCTTTCAACTTGAGAGTTTGATCCTGGCTCAGAACGAACGCTGGCGGCAGGCCTAACACATGCAAGTCGAGCGAACCCTTCGGGGTTAGCGGCGGACGGGTTAGTAACGCGTGGGAATATGCCCTTCTCTACGGAATAGCCCAGGGAAACTTGGAGTAATACCGTATACGCCCTTAGGGGGAAA
>JBARVN010000121.1:0-4830 GCA_049646285.1 Albidovulum sp.
TTGCCAACCAGATTGCCCGCTTCGGTCCACTTGTCGCCATGGGCTTCCAGCACGGATTGGTTCACCGGAAAGACCGAGGCATGGGTGGTCATCGACGGAAAATAGGGCAGAGGGGCGGTGATCTTCACCTCAAAGGTGTGATCGTCCACGGCCTTGACGCCCAGTTCATCGACCGGCTTTGTCCCTGCGATAATTTCGGATGCGTTCACGATCTGCATCAGTTCGATATACCATGCATATTCCGAGGCGGTCGCCGGATCGGCCAGACGCTTCCACGCATAAACGAAGTCATTCGCCGTGACCGGATCGCCGTTCGACCACTTGGCGTTGTCGCGCAGATGGAATGTGTAGGTCAGCTTGTCGTCCGACAGCTCATAGCCGGTGGCGGCACCGGGTATCAGGGTGCCAACCTGATCTTCATTCATCAAACCCTCAAAAAGTGAGCGCGCGATGCCCGAGCCTTCAACATCGGTGTTGATCTGCGGGTCCATCGACTTGATCGCATCAAGCAGCCAGTAGGTGTATTCTTGGTTTTCAGCCAGCGTGTCGCCGGGTTGAACATTCGCGGCAGTGACCGGAAGGGCCAGCCCGACGCTGAGAATGGTGGAAAGGAGCAGCTTGTTCATGATGTGAATCCTCCTGTGGTATTATTTTGATTGTAGCATGCGCTCAAGGCGCGTCCTGCGCAAAGCCTATCGTCTGGGTCAAAGCGCGCAAGGCCAATGCGCCGGTACGAAACGGGTACGTCGCGTCAAGATGACGGCGGATTCACACATTTTGACGAAAACGAGCGAAAGGAAGTACTCCTTGCTCCGCATCATGCTGTCTGATTCCGATCATTGACCTGAGGGCTACTTGCCGCCAAATATATCCGACCAGAGGGGCAGTTATGAAATCTAAGTATCCAGAAGTGGCTCCGCCAAAAGATGCGCAGGTCCGGCGCGCCGTAGCCCCGGTGATCTGCTATCCGGTTGAGACACTGCCCGCGCCAGACATGACGCTTTATAAGCAATTGCGGACCCGGCTGACGCCCGTGTCCGAAGCCGTCGCCGCTCCGCGTGAAGCGGTCAGCTTTCATGTCCCGGCGGGGCATTTTTTCCGCATATATTCGGTTGAGGGGCCACAGGTTGGTGATCTGAACTTGTGGAACGCCCAGGATTTATCCGAGCGGTTCTACTCGGGGAAAACGCGGGCGCTGCATGGCACGCACCTGTCCACGGGGGATCGGATGTGGTCAAGCTTTCCGCATCTTCGCCCGATGGCGACGATCACATATGATACGCTTGATTGGTACGGGTTCGATCACTTCGGCGGATCGGTTCATGATGTGATCGGCACGCGCTGCGACCCTTACACGCAGAACCTTCTGAGTGGCGGAGATCAGTATCACCACTGCTGCCATTCCAACCTGACCCGTGCATTGGCCGATGAAACCGGCCTGTCGCGGCATGAGGCCGAGGCCCATGTGCATGATGTCCTTAACGTTTTTATGTGCACGGGTTTTACCCGCGACACCGGGCAATATTTCATGAAGGCGTCGCCGGTCCGGCCCGGAGACTATCTTGAACTGTTCGCCGAGATTGATCTTTTGGGGGCCCTTTCCGCCTGTCCGGGCGGAGATTGTTCATCTGAACACTCCTCAGATACTGCCGCGTGCTATCCGCTGCGGGTCGAGGTTTTGAAACCTGATATGGCCGCGCTGAAAAACTGGCAGCCGCCGCGGCCCAACGGGTATGACCGCAGCCACGGCGACTGATTTCATGTGAGATTGCGCCCGCAGGCTTAGCCGTGGATGAAATGCAACCGATCAAAACTTCGCCGCCAGACACCCACTTCGGCGGCCAGTGTCGTCGGGTCATTGGCGCGCAAAGCCCCCGCGATCAAACGCGCAAGCTCGGGCGCATCTGCCTCGCTGACACCCCAGCGGACCAGCTCTGGCGTGCCGAAGCGCAATCCGTTCATATCGCCCGCCACCTCAGCGATCGGCAGGCCAATCCCGCAGGCCAGAAACCCGGCTGTGCGCAAGGTTTTTGAGGCGGCTTGACCTCCGCCAAAGCCCGCAGCCTCTACCGCAAATTGATGCGAGTTCGTATGGCCGTGCGCGCCCTTGAACACTGGCAGTCCTTCATCGGCCAACGCACGCGCCAAAGCCTGCGCCACGGAGATCATCTTGCCCGCATAAGCATGACCAAAGTCGCGCCAATCCAGCAGTGAAACCGCCAGTGCCGCAACCCGGCCCGCATCAAAATTCGCGGTCATGCCCGGAAAGGCAATCGCGTCGAGACGTTCGGCAATTGCCGCATCATTGGTGACGATCAGCCCGCCAGCAGGGCCGCCCAAACTTTTATAGGTGCTCATCGTCATCAGATGCGCGCCCTCGGCCAAGGGGTTTTTCCATGCCTTTCCGGCGATGATCCCGCATTGATGGGCGGCATCGAACAAGACCTTGGCACCAACCTCATCCGCAATGGCGCGCACTTGCACTACGGGATGTTCAAACAGGTTCAGACTGCCGCCAATGGTGATCAACTTTGGGCGGGTCCGAAGAGCCAGATCGCGCAGGGCATCCAGATCCACCGTATAACCATCAGCGCGCACCGGTGCGGCGTGAGTGACCAGCCCGTAAAGCCCGGCGCAGCCTGCTTTGTGATGGGTGACATGGCCGCCGATGGATCCCGGCGGCGCAATGATCGTGTCGCCGGGGCTGGTCAGCGCCATGAACCCGTAAAGATTGGCCATCGCCCCTGAAAAAACCCGTACTTCCGCATATTTCGCGTCAAAAATCTCGGCGGCAAGTTCGGCTGCGATCACCTCAATCTCTTCGATCGCCTCCAGCCCCATCTCATATTTATCGCCCGGATAGCCAAGTGAGGGGCGTGACCCGAGGCCGCGCGCCAGCATCGCCTCGGCTGCCGGGTTCATCACATTGGTGGCGGGGTTAAGGTTGAAGCAATCCTTCTCGTGGATCGCTTGATTGCGCGTGGCCAACTGATCAATGCGCGCTGCCACCACAGGCGTGGCGGCGGCGGCGTTGGTTGCATGACGCTGGATCAACGCCTCGCATGAGGCGGGAACCCAGGGGCGGGCGGCTAGGTGGGGCATGGTCATCTCCTCTTTGCATGCAGAAAACCAGATAGGTCTTGCACCCGCAAATCAGATTTGCGAAAATTTAGCCGTAGAAAATCTAAGGCTAATATGTCCGTAGCGCCACCCCGCCCAAAAGCTATGCCGTTAAATGCCTTACGGGCATTTGAGGCGGCCGCGCGGCTGGGTGGGTTCGCTGCCGCCGCCGATGAGCTGGGGGTGACGGCGGGTGCTGTCACTGCACATGTGAAGACCTTGGAAGAAAGCCTTGGCGCGCCGTTGTTTGAGCGCCACGCCAAGGGCGTTCGCCTGACAATCCTTGGCCAGACCGCCTTGCCAGAGTTCACCGCAGCCTTTGATCGGCTGGGATTGGCGGTGCAGGGCCTGCGGGCCGAGGCCGCCCCCCGAACCGTCCACATTGCAACGCTGCCTTCGATTGCGCAGCTTTGGCTCTCACCGCGTCTGCCAGCCATTCGCGCGGCAGCACCCGAGATCACTATATCGATCACGGCAATGGAAGAACCGCCGGATCTCAAGCGTGCGCCCTTTGATCTGAACCTGTTCTACCGGACGCCCAGCGCGGGGCGCATGCTTGAACCAGATGAGATTTTTCCGGTCTGTACGCCAGCGATGGCCGCCCGGCTGACCAATCCCTGGGATCTGACGCAAGTGGCCTGCCTGACCGACAGCACCTGGGCCGATGACTGGCAGCTTTGGGCACAGAGCGCGATGCCGGGGCAGGGCTTCACCCCAAAAGGCCCGATCTTTTCGCTTTATGCGTTGGCGGTGGAAGAGGCCGTAAATGGTGCAGGCGTGCTGATCGGGCATAGCGCCCTTGTGGCCGGGCATCTGGCATCGGGTGCGCTGGTTGCGCCGTTCGCCACGGCCCGGCGCCTTGACCAGAGCTTGTGCCTTTGGTCGGCCCGTCACCCGCGCACCGGCAGTGCGGCCGCGCGGGTGGCCGATTGGTTGGCCAAACCTTAAGCGAACGCCGCTTGCAACGCGATCTCAACCATGTCGCCAAAGCTGCGTTCGCGGTCTTCGGCCGGCAGCGCTTCATGCGTGATCAGATGGTCCGATATGGTCAGAACTGCCAATGCGCGCGCGCCGTAGCGTGCGGCGACGGTATAAAGTTCAGCCGCTTCCATTTCCACGGCCAGAACGCCATGCTTGGCCAGCATGTCTGTCAGATCCTGACGCTCATCATAAAACACATCCGACGAATAGATGCCGCCGACATGGGTGGGTGTGCCTTTGGCCCGCGCGGCCGCAACGGCCTTTTCCAGCAATCCATAGTCTGCGCAAGGCGCATATTGCATTTCGCGGAAGAACCCGCGCGATGGTGTGGACAGAGTGGACGCCGTCATCGCAATCACCACGTCGCGGATTTTGACGTGATCAAGCATGGCACCCGCAGATCCGATACGGATCAGTGTTTTAGCACCGTAATCGCGGACAAGCTCATTGGCATAGATCGACAGGCTGGGCATCCCCATACCCGAACCATGGATGGTCACCCGATGTCCGTTCCATGTGCCGGTAAAGCCCAGCATCCCGCGCACCTGATTGACGCAGACCGCGTCTTTCAGAAAAGTTTCTGCCGCCCATTTCGCACGGTAGGGATCACCGGGCATCAAAACGGTGTCAGCAATCTCGCCAGGCTTCGCGCCGATATGTGTTGTCATGGTCTTTCCTGTCTGTGAGTTAAGGCGAGTATAAGGAAGAGTTAGCGCAAGGTTAATGGGG
>JBARVN010000122.1:0-5450 GCA_049646285.1 Albidovulum sp.
CCGCCCGCCCGGGCGGGCGCTTCTCGCCCCCCCGCGGCCGGGCACCACCCTCCCCGCACGTCTCAACTGTATCGGGAGCTGACCATGCGCCTGACCTCCTCCGTCCTGCCCACCTCCGACGCCTTCCGCGCCAACCGTGCGGCGCATGAGGCAATGCTCGCCACCATCGCCGAGGCCGCCCAAAGTGCCGCCGCCGGGGGCGGGGAGAAATCCCTCTCCCGCCATGTCGCGCGGGGCAAGATGCCGCCGCGCGAGCGGGTAGCGAACCTTCTTGATCCGGACTCTCCGTTTCTGGAGATCGGTGCGACAGCAGCGCATGGGCTTTATGGTGGGGCAGCGCCCTGCGCGGGTGTCATCGCAGGCATCGGCCTTGTGCATGGGCAAGAGGTGATGGTGGTTTGCAACGATGCCACGGTGAAGGGTGGCACCTACTACCCGATGACGGTCAAAAAGCATCTGCGCGCGCAGGAGATTGCCGAGGAAAACCATCTGCCCTGCATCTACCTTGTGGACTCTGGCGGTGCCAATCTGCCCAATCAGGATGAGGTTTTCCCCGACCGCGACCATTTCGGCCGCATCTTCTACAATCAGGCGCGCATGTCGGCCAAGGGCATTGCACAGATCGCCGTCGTCATGGGGTCGTGCACCGCAGGCGGGGCTTACGTCCCCGCGATGTCCGATGTCTCGATCATCGTGAAGGAGCAAGGCACGATCTTTCTTGCCGGCCCGCCCTTGGTCAAGGCCGCGACGGGTGAGGTGGTGACGGCCGAAGACCTCGGCGGCGGTGATGTGCATACGCGGCTTTCCGGTGTCGCCGACTATCTGGCCGAGGATGACGCCCATGCGCTGGCGCTTGCCCGTCGTGCCGTCAGCCATCTGAACCGCGCCAAGCCCGCGACGGTTCAATGGCAAAGCCCCGAAGACCCGGCCTATGACCCGGCAGAGATTTTCGGCGTCGTCCCCGCCGATCTGCGCACGCCCTACGATATCCGCGAGGTGATCGCGCGCATCGTCGATGGCTCGCGCTTTGACGAGTTCAAGCCGCGCTTTGGCCAGACCTTGGTGACGGGTTTCGCCCATATCATGGGCTGCCCGGTGGGGATCATCGCCAATAACGGCGTGCTGTTTTCCGAAAGTGCCGTGAAGGGCGCGCATTTTGTTGAACTCTGCAGTCAGCGCAATATCCCCTTGGTGTTCTTGCAAAACATCACCGGCTTCATGGTGGGCCGGAAATATGAAAACGAAGGCATCGCGCGGCACGGCGCCAAGATGGTGACGGCGGTGGCGACGACGAATGTGCCGAAGATCACCATGCTGGTCGGCGGCTCGTTCGGCGCGGGCAATTATGGCATGGCGGGGCGGGCATACTCTCCCCGGTTTCTATGGACATGGCCCAATTCGCGCATCTCCGTGATGGGCGGCGAACAGGCCGCCGGGGTGCTGGCGACAGTCAAACGCGACGGGATCGAGCGGGCAGGGGGCACATGGTCGCCCGAGGATGAGGCTGAATTCAAGCGCCCGACGGTGGAGATGTTCGAGGAACAATCCCACCCCCTCTACGCCTCTGCCCGGCTTTGGGATGACGGCATCATCGACCCGCGCAAAAGCCGCGAGGTGCTGGCGCTGTCGCTGTCAGCGGCACTCAATGCCCCCATCGAGCCGACGCGCTTCGGCGTGTTCAGGATGTGATGCGGATGCAAACGACTTTTCGAAAGCTGAACGCAGGCTGGAACGCTGAACCAAATGCGCCGTGCCCCGAAACTTCGAGCGATGGCAGCACATTATGCCTACGCTTCCGCCCGAATACTTTCCTGTTTCCTGCGTTGGCAGACAGGCGACATATCGTGCTCGGCTTCAGCGGGTGCTGCCGCTACCGGTTCACGACCGTCAATGACGAAGGGTGGTACAGGGGCCAGTGCAGGTTCAGCCATATCGCGCCTGATTGGGGGGAGTTCTATGAAATTGAGGGTGATTTCATGGATGCGGTAAGACCTGAGAATTGGATCGAGCTTGGCCGCGCAGGCCCCGGTATCCGTAACTTTCTCTTTTATTTCCGGGATGAGACATTTGAATGCCAAGCCGCAGACTGGTGTTTGGAAGCTGACTCCATTGGCCGAAGATATAGAAAGCCGAACTACGATGTTTAGCAAAATCCTGATCGCCAACCGGGGAGAGATTGCCTGTCGGATCATCGACACCGCCCGCAAACTGGGCGTGGCGACGGTTGCGGTCTATTCCGACGCTGATGCGACCGCGCGTCATGTCGCCATGGCGGATGCGGCAGTGCATATCGGCGGGCCTGCGCCCAAGGACAGTTATTTGCGCGGCGATGTCATCATTTCCGCTGCCAAGGCCGCTGGGGCGGAGGCGATCCATCCGGGCTATGGGTTCTTGTCCGAGAACCCGGAATTCGTCGATGCGGTTCAGGCGGCGGGGCTGATCTTCATCGGCCCCTCGGCCAGCGCGATCCGGGCCATGGGCCTCAAGGATGCGGCCAAGGCCCTGATGGAGAAGGCGGGCGTGCCAGTGGTGCCGGGCTATCACGAGGCTGAACAAGACGCTGAACATCTGGCGGCGGCCGCCGATATCATCGGTTATCCGGTGCTGATCAAGGCCGTGGCGGGCGGCGGCGGCAAGGGGATGCGGCTGGTTGAACGTCCGCAGGATTTTGCGGGCGCGCTCGAAAGCGCGCAGGGCGAGGCGCAGACAGGTTTTGGCAACCCCGGAGTTCTGATCGAGAAATACGTCGAAAAACCTCGCCATATCGAGGTGCAGGTCTTTGGTGACGGCAAACGCGCGGTGCATCTTTTTGAGCGTGACTGTTCGCTGCAACGCCGCCACCAGAAGGTGATCGAAGAGGCCCCGGCCCCCGGCATGACGCCCGAGATGCGCGCGGCGATGGGGCAGGCGGCGGTTCGGGCCGCCGAGGCCATCGGTTACAAAGGTGCGGGGACCGTCGAGTTCATCGTAGACGGCTCAGACGGCCTGCGCCCCGACCGGTTCTGGTTCATGGAGATGAACACGCGGCTGCAGGTCGAACATCCGGTGACCGAGGCCGTCACCGGTATTGATCTGGTCGAATGGCAATTGCGTGTGGCAAGCGGAGAACCGTTGACCTCAAAACAGGAGGATCTGCGTCTGAACGGCCATGCCTTCGAGGCGCGGCTTTATGCCGAGGATGTGCCCGCAGGCTTTCTGCCCGCTACCGGCACGCTGACGCATCTGAGATTCCCTGAAGGCGCGCGGGCCGATACCGGCGTGCGGCCCGGCGATGTGATCAGCCCATGGTACGACCCGATGATCGCCAAGATCATCGTGCATGGGGCGACCCGCGCCATCGCGCTGTCGAAGCTTCGCGCGGCGCTGGAGGCAACGGAAGTATCGGGCTCGGTCACCAACCTCTCTTTCCTTGCCGCACTGGCGCGGCATGAGGGGTTCTTGGCGGGCGAGGTTGATACCGGCCTCATCGCGCGGGATCTGGAGGCACTGACCCGCGCGGCGGAACCTGATCTGGCGGTTCGGGCGCTGGCAGCACTTGGCGCGGGCGATCTGGCGGGTGGAGGTTTGGCTTTGACCGGTTTCACGCTTTGGGCGCCCATGAAGCGGACCGTGACGCTCGAGGGCATCACGGCGGTGGTTGAGGCGCTGGGCCACGGCCATGCCCGCGTGATCATCGAGGGCGAGGTCGCCGATTGCCGCCTTATCGGAGGTGCGTGGAGGGTGAATGGTCGCCCCACAGGCGCGCGGATCGTGGTGACGCCGGGGCGGGTCAGCATCTTCGGAACCGGTGCCCATCATTTCGACCTGACCGATCCGCTCGACCGACACAGTGCCGTCGCCGGTGGTGGCCTGACCCTGTCGCCGATGCCGGGGCTGGTGAAAGCCGTCTATGTTGCCGCCGGGCAGGCGGTGAAGATGGGCGACCGGCTGGCGGTTCTGGAAGCAATGAAGATGGAACACACGCTGACCGCCGCGCGGGATGGCATGGTGGCCGAGGTGCTGGTCACGGCGGGGGCGCAGGTCGAGGCGGGTGCAGCGCTTGTGCGGCTGGAAGAGGAAGAGGCATGATCCGGCTTCACCACGTCGCGTTTTCCCGATCCTTCCGGGTGCTCTGGCTTTTGCACGAGATGGGGTTGGATTGCGAAATCTCCCGTTACTCCATAACTGACGGCTCGCTGCGCAGCCCTGACTTTCTGGCTATATCCCCGGCGGGCCGTGTGCCTGCACTGGAGATTGACGGGCGGGTGCTGTTTGAAAGCGGTGCGATCACCGAATATCTGTGCGAGACGCACCCCGAGCATGGGCTGAGCCGCGCGCCCGGATCGCCGGAGCATGCCGGTTATTTGGAGTGGATCCACTATGCCGAAACGATGGCGCATCTGATTGCCAATCTGAACCTGCAATGGGTGTTTTTGCGTGACCCGTCTATGCGCTCGCCCACACTTTTGAAAATGGAGGCAAAGCGGCTGGCGAATACGCTCAGGCCGCTGGAGGCGGTGTTCGCGGCGCAAGACTATCTGTTGCCCTCGGGCTTTTCGGGGGCTGATACGATGCTTGGGTACAACCTGCTTGCAGCACCATATTTTGTTCGGCTGGACCCGTTTGTGAACATTCGCGCCTATCTTGACCGGATCGCGGCGCGCCCGGCCTATCAAGCGGCGCGCGCGGTTGACGGCGAACAGCAATTCTATGCGCAGAACTTCTATGAGGTCACCGATGGCTGATCGGGTTGAGCTGGTAGAAATGGCCCCGCGCGACGGGTTGCAGAACGAAAAGCGGGTGATCCCTTTGGCCGAGAAAATCGCGCTGATCGATCTTCTCAGTCGTGCGGGCTTTGGCCGCATCGAGGTGGCGAGTTTCGTCAGCCCCAAATGGGTGCCGCAGATGGCCGACAGTGCCGAGGTTCTGGCGGGGATCAGCCGGACCGAGGGCGTGCGCTACGCCGCGCTGACACCGAACATGAAAGGGTACGAGGCGGCGAAGGCGGCCCGCGCCGATGAGGTGGCGATCTTTGCCTCGGCCTCCGAAGGGTTCTCGAAGGCCAATCTGAATTGCACCATCGCCGAAAGCCTTGAGCGGTTTCGCCCGGTCGCCGAGGCTGCGAATAGGGACCGCATCCCGGTGCGCGGCTATGTCTCGGTCGTGACGGACTGCCCCTATGACGGGCGCACCCCGCCCGAAGCGGTGGCCCGGGTCACGGCGGCGCTGCGCGACATGGGCTGCTATGAGGTTAGTCTGGGCGACACGATCGGGCAGGGGCGGCCCGAGACGATTGACGCTATGCTGCAGGCGGTGCTGGAAGAGTGCCCGGCGGATCATCTTGCCGGGCACTATCACGATACGGCGGGGCGGGCGCTGGCCAATATCGACGCATCTCTGGCGCGCGGGCTGCGTGTCTTCGACGCGGCGGCCGGGGGGCTGGGCGGGTGCCCCTATGCGCCGGGCGCTGC
>JBARVN010000123.1:0-14040 GCA_049646285.1 Albidovulum sp.
CCGGGCAGACGCGACCCAGGAACAGATTATGAAACTGGCAACCCAGACCTCGACCAATAAGGAAGCTGCCCTATGACAACGACCGGCACCACGGCACAACTGGGGTTTTTCAGGCGGCTGGCCGCAACCGGGGCGCATCAGAAGCTTTTGGCCTTTGCCAGTCTTTTGGTGCTGCTGCTGGGCTTCAGTCTGGCGTCGCCGAATTTCATGCAAACCTCTAATATCATTGCCATCCTTCAGGCCACATCGGTGAACGGTGTGCTGGCGGTTGCAGCCACACTGGTGATCATCACCGGTGGCATTGATCTGTCGGTCGGAACGCTGATGACCTTCACGGCCGTGATGACCGGTGTGGTGCTTACCAACCTTGGCCTGCCGCTGCCGCTTGGGGTTGTCACGGCCATTGCGACGGGCGCGTTTTGCGGGTTTTGTTCGGGAAGCTTTGTGGCGAAGATGAAGATCCCGCCCTTCATCGCGACCCTTGGCATGATGCTGATCCTCAAAGGCCTCAGCCTTGTCATATCCGGCACGCGGCCGATCTATTTCAATGACACGCCGGGCTTTGATCAGATCTCACGCGGATCCCTGATTGGTAAGCTCATTCCGGCACTGCCCATTCCAAACGGCGTTTTGATCTTGTTTCTGGTGGCAGGCATTGCCGCCTACATCCTTGGGCGCACCGTGCTGGGGCGCTATTGCTTTGCGCTTGGCAGCAATGAGGAATCTGTGCGCCTGTCGGGCGTCAATACTGACTGGTGGAAGATCGCGATCTACAGCCTGTCGGGCGCCATCGTCGGGATCGGCGGATTGCTGATCGCATCAAGACTGAACTCGGCCCAACCCGCCCTTGGGCTTGGCTATGAACTTGAGGCGATTGCCGCCGTCGTCATTGGCGGCACGTCCCTGTCGGGCGGGCGTGGTACCATTCTTGGCACCTTGATTGGTGCGCTGATCATGGCCGTGCTGACCAACGGTTTGCGGATCCTGTCCGTAGCGCAGGAATGGCAGACCGTCGTGACCGGCGCGATCATCATTCTGGCGGTCTATGCCGACATGATGCGCCGCAAAAAATCCGTATGACCACCAGCAATGAAAGTGAATTCAACCCACGACCAACAGCAACCACATCCAACGGGAGGAACCTTGGAATGATCAACAGACGCACACTCATCGGCACCATGGGGGCCGCAACACTGCTCTCGGGCACGACAATCGGCCGTGCTCAGACCAAAATGTATATCCCGCTGATTTCAAAAGGATTTCAACACCAGTTCTGGCAGGCAGTGAAAGCTGGCGCGGATCAGGCGGCGGCAGAATTCAACGTCGATATGACGTTTGAAGGCCCGGACAATGAAACCCAGGTGGATCGGCAGATTGATATGTTGTCGGCAGCCCTGGCCAAGTCGCCATCGGCTATTGGCTTTGCGGCTCTCGACAGCCAGGCGGCAATCCCGCTTCTGCGTCAGGCCGCGGATGCGGGTATTCCGATCGTGGCCTTCGACAGTGGTGTCGACAGCGATATTCCCGTCACGACCTGTACTACCGACAACGCGGGTGCTGCGGGTCTTGCGGCGGACAAGATGGCCGAATTCATCGGTGGTGCCGGCAAGGTCGCTGTGGTGGCGCATGATCAGACCAGCCGCACCGGCATTGATCGGCGCGATGGGTTTGTAAACCGCATTGCCGAGGCCTATCCGGACATCGAGGTGGTGACCATCCAATACGGCGGCGGTGACCAGTTGCAATCGACCGAAATCACCAAATCGATCCTGACGGCCAACCCGGATCTGAAGGGGATTTTCGGCACCAACGAAGGCTCGGCCATTGGTGTGGTGAACGGGGTGCGTGAAAACGGCGCGACCGGAATTACCATCATCGGCTACGATAGTGGTGCGGCCCAAAAAGATGCCGTGCGCTCGGGGCTGATGGCCGGGGCGATCACGCAAAACCCCGTCGGCATCGGCTATGAAACGGTGAAAGCCGCCGTGATGGCCGCAAATGGCGAAGCGGTGCCTGCGTTGATTGACACGGGCTTTTACTACTATGACGCCAGCAACATAGATGATGCCGCCATCGCGGCGGTTCTATACGACTAAACCCTTGTGCCAGCCTGCCAGATCGTGGTGGGCTGGCCAAATTCACAGTCTTAACAATCGGATCTTGCACATGAAGTTTTTACGCTATGGCCCCGCAGGGCATGAAAAGCCCGGCCTTCTGGACAGCGCCGGACGCGTACGCGACCTTGGCGGTGTCATAGGCGATCTGTCCGGCGCGGCATTGGCCCCGGATGCCTTGGCGAAGATTGCGGCGATGGACATCAACGCCTTGCCGCTGGTGCCGGGCAAACCGCAGGTCGACCTGCGTCTTGGCCCCTGTGTCGCAGGCATTGGCAAGTTCATCTGCATCGGCCTGAACTATGCAGATCACGCCGCCGAAGCGGGCATGCAGATCCCACCCGAACCGGTGATTTTCAACAAATGGACCTCGGCCATTGTTGGCCCGGATGATGACGTTCAGATCCCGCGCGGATCGGTGAAAACCGATTGGGAGGTTGAGCTTGGCATCGTGATCGGCACGGGCGGCAGCTACATTGACGAGGCGGACGCACTATCACATGTGGCGGGGTATTGCATCGTCAACGATGTCTCTGAACGCGAGTTTCAGATTGAGCGGGCTGGCACGTGGGACAAGGGCAAAGGCTGCGATACTTTCGGCCCGACCGGCCCATGGTTGGTCACGCCCGACGAGGTTGGCGATTATGATAACCTTGCCATGTGGTGCGAGGTCGATGGGCACCGCTATCAAAACGGTTCAACTGCGACGATGGTCTACAAGGTGCCGCATCTGATCTCCTACTGCTCGCGCTTCATGTCGCTGCAACCAGGTGACGTCATTTCAACCGGCACGCCGCCGGGTGTCGGTATGGGGCAAAAACCGCCCGTCTACCTGAAAGGCGGCGAGGTTATGCGCCTTGGCATTGATCGGCTGGGTGTTCAGACCCAACATGTAGTCGGAGCCGCTGCATGACCAAGATCACCGGTCTTCGGATCATTGACGTGCGGTTCCCGACATCGCAATTGCTTGACGGCTCGGACGCGATGAACCCCGATCCGGATTACTCGGCGGCATATGTGATTTTGGAGACCGACAGCGCCCATCAGGGCCACGGTCTGACCTTCACCATTGGGCGCGGCAATGAGATCTGCGTGGCGGCCATCACCGCCCTGCGGCCTTTGATCGTCGGGCTGGATCTGCAATGGATCGCCGCCGATATGGGCCGGTTCTGGCGTCATATCACGTCCGATAGCCAGTTGCGCTGGATCGGCCCCGACAAAGGCGCCATTCATCTGGCCACAGGCGCTGTCGTCAATGCAGTGTGGGATCTGTGGGCCAAATCCGAAGGCAAACCGGTTTGGCAGTTGGTGGCTGATATGACGCCCGAAGAACTGGTGCGCTGCATTGATTTTCGCTACATCACCGATTGCATCACGCCAGAATGGGCGCTGGAGTTTCTGACCAAACAGGCGGCTGGCAAAGCAGACCGTATCGCCACACTGCGCGCCGAAGGCTATCCGTGCTATACCACCTCGGCAGGCTGGCTTGGCTATGATGATGCCAAGCTGCGCCGCCTGTGTCGGGAAGCCGTTGATGCAGGCTTTCGCCATATCAAAATGAAGGTCGGCCATGATTTGGCGGATGATAAACGCCGCCTGACCATTGCCCGTGATGAATGCGGGCCGGATGTGAACCTGATGATCGACGCCAATCAGGTTTGGGAGGTGGATCAGGCCATCGACTGGGTGAAAGAGCTGTCATTCGTCAACCCGTGGTTCATCGAAGAGCCCACAAGCCCTGACGACATCGAAGGCCACCGCAAGATCCGCGAAGCGGTGGCGCCCGTACAGGTTGCGACCGGCGAGATGTGTCAAAACCGGATCATGTTCAAGCAGTTCATCATGCGCGGCGCCATTGATGTGGTGCAGATCGACAGCTGCCGTCTGGGCGGCGTGAATGAGATTTTGGCGGTGATGTTGATGGCCGCCAAATATGGGCTGAAGGTCTGCCCCCATGCAGGCGGCGTCGGTTTGTGCGAATATGTGCAGCACCTGTCGATGATCGATTATCTGTGCATTGCGGGCACACGCGAAGGGCGGGTCATCGAGTTTGTGGATCACCTTCATGAGCATTTCCTGGACCCTTGCGTAATCCAGAACGCGGCCTATATGCCGCCGACCCGCCCCGGCTTTTCGATTGAAATGAAACCGGCATCCATCGCCGAATATGAATTCAAGGCGGCTTAGATGGATCTGGCTCTGACGGGGAAAGTCGTGCTTGTAACGGGGGGGGCGTCGGGGATCGGGGCTGCTATTTCGGCATCCCTTGCCGCCGAAGGGGCAATACCGGTTGTCCTGGCCAGAACCGATCCTGGACCTGAGTTTCTTGTGGCTTTGCAGGCGGACAGCCCTAAGGCCTGCCTGATCAAGACGGACCTGACGGATGATAACCAATGCCGCGCCGCGGTAGAGCAGGTCTTGGGTGACTTTGGCCGTATCGACGGTCTGGTCAACAATGCAGGCGCCAATGACAGTATCGGGCTTGAGGCAGGGCCGGACGCCTTTCGCGCCTCGATCGAACGCAATCTGACGCATTACTACACGATGGCACATCTTTGCGCCCCGCATCTGAAGGCGTCCAAAGGGGCCATCGTCAACATCTCATCCAAAACCGCGATCACCGGGCAGGGCAATACGTCGCCCTATGCGGCGGCCAAGGGTGCACAGCTGGCGCTGACGCGGGAATGGGCGGCGGCCCTTGCCGCAGACGGGGTGCGCGTCAATGCGGTTATCCCGGCCGAAAGCATGACGCCGCTTTATGAACGCTGGATCCAGACCTTTGACGACCCCGCCGCGCAGCTGCGCGATATCACCGGACGTATACCGCTTGGCCATCGCATGACGAAACCCTCGGAACTGGCTGATCAGGTTGTATTTTTGCTGTCACCGCGTGCTGCTCATACCACCGGGCAATGGGTTTTTGTCGATGGGGGCTACACGCATCTTGATCGGGCGTTGGACGGGCAGTCGTAAGTCAAACCGCCGCCAGCGCCGTCTTCAGATCACCGTAGCCGGTGAACCGGCGTTCATAGGCCAATCCCAGTCGTTTGGCGCAGGCCTCTGCCTTGGCATCCAGCGACGGATCATTCGTTTGGGCCTGATAGACCAGCTTTTCGTAATTGCCAAAATACATGTCGCGCAGCTCTGGGTGCCGGTCCAAGCCCATCGGTTTCCAGACGAAAGCGTCAAATTGGCGGACCAGAAAATCCGTGAGGTAAAAGGCCGTGAACTCATCGCGGGCAGCAAAATCATCGTTGCCTTCAAAGAAGGAATAGCAATGCGGCCCTGCAATCATCTCAACGCCCAGCTCGGCGCAGCGCGCCTGCAACAAACCACCGGTGCCGCAATCGGCATACACCACGAAGATACCGTCATAAGCATCGCGATGCTTTTCCACCGCCTCTGTCACGGCTTCGGTGATCTTGTCGGGCCAGAGGTGATATTTCGCGGGCAGGCAGGTCAGGTCCAGATGGTCCCATCCGTTCGCGGCCTTCAGATCCACAATCTCGCGCGCCAACGCTCCGCAGGCGATCAGCAATATGCGCCCCCCGGTTCTGGTCGGGCTCAGCCCCTCTTCGCTCAGTACCGCGTCAGAGGGGATCATCGTCCACGCCCCCAAACTCTGATGGCAAGGGCTGTTGCTAGAAGAACCGCACCAATCATCGCAGAAGGGGCCGAATTGCCCGTACCGCTCACCCAATAACCAAAGGCGATTGTGAGCGCAGCAGATGCGATGACCAGTAGCAAGATTGAAATGAACCGTATCATGGGCATTAGACTACTCCTGAAAGCAATCTGTGTGCTTCTGCGTGAAATGTGAAGGTGAAAGTAGAAATAAGGCAGTGCCGCAAAGTCCTGCATTCCATAAATCCGGCTGCGGCTGATGCCTTTAACGCCAAACACCGCGCCATTCTGCATTTCCTGCCCTGTGTTGGCAAATTGTGTTCTGCGTCAAGAATACCTGATTTACCGACGGAAAACCGAACGAAGAGACGCCCCGCAGCCATTTAGCGACACACTTAGCCGCACCTGTGGTTTTTGGGTCAGATCTTCCGGGTGGCAGAGAAAGGTTCGGGAACTTTACATGTGCCGATTTTGGGTAATAAATTGACGTATGAACGACAGACCCTTGGGCGCACCTGCTGTGACCCCTCCAAATTTTGAAGATTTAAAGATATGCTTGTCCCTGGGCGTGCGAGATTTTCTTGCCACGCCGTGGATCGGGCTTTTCTTTGCGAGTTTTTACGTCGTCGTAGGCTTGGCAATGACTTGGATAACATACGTTACGGGCCAAACGTTCTGGTTGATACTTTCGGTTTTGGGTTTTCCCTTGATCGGCGCGTTTGCAGCGCTCGGGCTTTATGAAACAAGCCGCCGCAGAGCGAATGACGAGCCACTGACTTTTCCCGATATTCTGGGCGTAGTCTTGTCCCACCGGCATGGACAGTTGCCTTGGCTCGCAGTGATAATCGTGGTGGTTTTCCTGTTCTGGTTCTTTTTGGGCCATATGATTTTTGCGCTGTTTTTGGGACTTTCTCCCATGACCAACGTTTCAACATCACTTGATGTATTCCTCACCAACGACGGACTGGTGATGATTGCTGTTGGAACAGTGGTGGGCGCCGTGTTTGCGACACTTGTCTTTTCTATGAGTGTGTTGGGGATTCCGATGTTGCTGGACCGTGATGTAGACTTCGTGACTGCTGCGATATGTTCGATGTCTGCCGTCAAAAACCAACCCATGATCTATTTGCTTTGGGGTGTGTTTGTTGGTGCGCTGACATTGATCGCAATGGTGCCGTTTTTCTTAGGTCTGTTCGTTGTGATGCCGGTGCTGGGGCATACCACTTGGCATCTTTACAAACGGGTATCCCAACCAGCCCACGAGTGAATAGGCAATCAACAGACTGTCTGCGCGAATGCCAAACTATATGTCGGAAATTTTATGGTTCAGTAGCTTGGCGGCAGTTCAGTGGTCTGCACTCAAAGCTGCCAAGCCCCAATGCCACGAGATGAAAAAGCCCCGCATGCGATGCAGCGGGGCTTGATTTCTTTGGCTTCCAGGCGGGCTTCTAACCAGCAGCAAGCTTGTTATGTTTACGGGCCATAAAGTCCTTGGCGGTCTGAACCGCCACGGCCGCGTCACGGCAATAGGCGTCAGCGCCAATGGCTTTGCTGAACTCTTCGTTCAAGGGCGCGCCGCCGACCAGCACGATAAAGTCTTCGCGCATGCCCTTTTCTTTCAGCGTGTCGATTACGACCTTCATATAGGGCATTGTCGTGGTCAAAAGCGCGGACATGCCCAGAATATCGGCATCTTCCCGCTCCAACGCTTCAAGGTATTTCTCGACCGGGTTGTTGATGCCCAGATCGACAACCTCAAAACCAGCGCCTTCCATCATCATGCCGACAAGGTTCTTGCCGATGTCATGGATGTCGCCTTTGACGGTGCCGATCACCATCTTGCCGACCTTGGGCGCGCCGGTTTCGGCCAGCAGCGGCTTAAGGATCGCCATGCCGGCTTTCATTGCATTCGCGGCCAAAAGCACTTCGGGAACGAACAGAATGCCGTCGCGGAAGTCGGCGCCAACGATGGTCATACCGGCGACCAGCGCCTTGGTCAGGACATCGTAAGGGGCCCAGCCGCGATCCAGAAGAATGCGCACGGACTCTTCGATCTCTTCCTTGAGACCGTCATAGAGGTCGTCATGCATCTGAAGCGTAAGCTCTTCGTCATCGAGTTCGGAGAGGATGATGTCTTCTTCGTCGGCCATTGCGTTTCTCCTGGGTGTTCTTGCGCCGTTAATGCGACCAATGTGGCGCAGCGACTTGGCGATTTGCGACATGGCCGGATCTTTCGGCGACTTGATACGATGTGTAGGAACGTTTTCGGGCTGATATCTTGCCAAATGTTCCCATTATGTTCTATACTTTGGATATGCCATTACCCCCTCCGGATCCTTTCTTGCGCTTGAAGGCGCGCGGCGCCAAATCTAACGGCGCGGGTCGGTTTGAGCCCTATGCGCGTATCCATGAAGATGATGGCTGGGATCTTCCTGAAGAAGAACGTCTTTTGCGTACCGAGGTCACCGAAGAAGTGCCGCGTTCGGTGATCAATCATATCACGTCGCCGGATCTTGGATTTAATCGTACTCTTAACCCCTATCGGGGGTGCGAACATGGCTGCATCTACTGTTACGCGCGGCCAAGCCACGGGTTTTTGGGCCTGTCGGCCGGGCTTGATTTCGAAACCCGCCTGGTTGCGCGCCCCAAGGCCGCTCAGATCCTGGCGCGCGAAATTGGGCGAAAATCCTACATCCCCGAACCATTGGCGATCGGCACCAATACCGACCCCTACCAGCCGATCGAAGCGCGCTACCGGATCATGCGGCACGTGCTTGAGGTGCTGTCGGATTGGAACCACCCGGTGACGATCATCACAAAAGGCACGTTGATTGAGCGTGATCTGGATATTTTGGGGGATATGGCGGGCCGCAATCTGGTTCGGGTGGGCGTGTCGATTACAACGTTGGATGCGGATCTGTCTCGCAGGCTTGAACCGCGCGCACCCACGCCAAACCGGCGCTTGGCAATGATCCGTGCGCTGAGCGGGGCAGGGGTGCCGGTCCGCGTGATGGTCGCACCGGTGATCCCGGTGCTGACCGAGGCTGAATTGGAAAAGATATTGGCTGCGGCGCATCGTGAAGGGGCAACCACCGCCAGTTACATCCTGTTGCGCTTGCCACATGAAGTTGCCCCTCTCTTTCGGGATTGGTTGGAACGGCACACGCCGGGGCGGGCGGCCCATGTCATGTCCCGATTGCAAGAGATGCGCGGTGGTAAGGATTATACATCCGAATTTGGAGAGCGGATGCGGGGGCGCGGCATTCAGGCTGACTTGATTGCCCGCCGTTTCGAAGTGGCCATCCGGCGTCTTGGTCTTAAAAGCGTCGTCCCAGAGCTTGATTGCACAGCGTTCAGAGCCCCTAAGCGGCCAGGTGATCAGCTGTCATTATTTTAGCGCGGCTGGCAGGGTTGCGCGGGATTAACCGCGGCGACGTCCACGCCGTTCGCGACCTGCACCTGCTTCTTCACCGGTACCGTCGGATGCCGACGAAAACCCGCCAAGGCACTGGGTGATTTCATCCACGGTGGGGCGCGGTTTGCGGGGGCGCGTTTCAAGTGCTTCGCGCATGGCGGTCAAATGCTCTGGCATTGTGCCGCAGCAACCGCCGATGATTGTGACGCCGGCATCGCGCGCCAGAACCGCGTATTCGGCCATCAGCGCAGGCGTGCCGTCATAGTGAATATGCCCATCATGATATTTCGGGATGCCTGCATTGCCTTTGGCGATGATCGGGCGTTCCGGGCCTGCCGCCGCAAACCCTAAAACTGTGCGCATCAGATCGGATGCGCCGACGCCGCAATTTGCCCCGAATGCCAAGGGCGGATGTGCAAGTTTATCGACCATCGACACCATCTGTGCCGAGGTCAGACCCATCATGGTGCGCCCCGCGGTATCGAAGCTCATGGTACCACACCACGGCATCCCGGCCAACGCGCAGGCTTCGGCTGCCGCCTTGTATTCTTCCGCGGCCGAGATCGTTTCAACCCACAGAACATCTGCGCCACCGGCTTTCAGCCCCTCTGCCTGCTCATGAAACATCTCAACAGCAATCTCATGTGTCAGCGTGCCCATCGGGGCCATGATCTCACCGGTCGGCCCCATCGAGCCTGCAACAATCACCTGGCGCCCACTTGCATCGGCAATTTCGCGCCCAAGGGCCGCACCGACTTTGTTCAGCTCATGTACCCGGCCTTGGGCATTGTGCAGCTTCATCCGGCTGGCATTGCCGCCAAATGTATTGGTCAAGAACAGATCCGATCCGGCCTCGACAGCGCCGCGATAGAGCGTGCGGATATTGTCCGGCTGGTCCACATTCCAAAGCTCAGGCGCTTCGCCAGCGGTCAGGCCCATATTGAACAGATTGGTACCAGTGGCACCGTCGGCCAGCAGCCATTCACGAGTTTTGAGCAGATCGGAAAGAGCAGTGCTCATGTAAAATACCTTTCGGCCAATAGGGCATAGGACCATTCATTTGCAGCCCATTTGCACTGGATGTGCCATGTGCGGCATGGGGAATCAAACGGAACTTTGTCATGACAATATGAACCGGTCTCATGTCGGTGTCATTGCAGTGGCCAATTATTGCGGCGCTGTCAGGTCCGGTGCCCATATATCTGGATCGAATGACGCTGACTGCGCGCGCGCGGGCGCATGAATTTTGCGCGTGATGTCGGCCGCACAAAGGCCAAGCGCGATACGAGACGGGGCTGCGATGTAGAGGCGCTGACGATGTGGGGCAAAGCCGGTCTTGAACTGAGACAGGCCCGCTGCGCCTGACGATGCTGAAGCCCATTTGAAGACGCATGCAGGCAGCCCTTTCAACGCGTCCGCCCTGCATGGTACAGCGGCCAGCGACATGCGGGGAAGCTTCGCCGAGGTTGCATCCGCAAGCGCTGCGCAAATCAGCGCATGCATTGTACCGTCTGGCGCACCCTCTGCCCCCCGCATCAGATCCAGCACCCATTCACGCGCGCCTTCATGAAACGTTGCAAATCCGACAAGTTGTCCGGCCTGATGCGCGAGATAGACACGCTGCCCCGCGACATATTGGGGGGTGTATCTGCCCATGGAAAAGCCACGTTCGCCACCGTGCGCCGCAGACCATTCCACCGCGACACGCGTCATTTCGGCCAGAGGCAGGGTGTTGGGGGTGGCACGTGCGACATCTATTCCGGCCTTTGCGGCCTTTCGAAGCTTGCGTCGCAACCCCGATAATTTTGGCGCCGAAAGATCAAACTTGCGCGGATCCAGCCATAGCTCATCGGCGGCTGGCCAGACGAAATACCCCGCAGTGCGCGCGGCCACCGCAGTACGCGCGCTGCATTTGTAAAGGCATGGCACCCGCGCCTCTGCGCGCGCCGCGCGGTTCAGATCCGCAATCAAACTGGCGGTTTGGCCGCAGGTTTGAAAGGGGTCGAACAGCGCCACCAAAGATTGCCCTCCGCGCCCGGTCAGCCAGCCGTTTTGGCCGCGGTTGGACCACAAGACGGAATGCTCACCTTGCATGAAAATCCCCACTTCAGCGCGCGCAGCATCGCGGATCGCTTGGTTCAGGTGAGGCGGTTGATCCTTCGTCGGTGCGCCGATTGCAGATACCTCAGCGCGCGCACAAGGTTTTTCGTCGCTGAAGCAAAACACCAGCGTCAAGGCGGCCAATGCGGCGGGGGCCGCGAAATAGACCAGCCGGTACGCCAGCACTGCGGCCAGCAACGGGTCTTGCGGGGCAGACGGCAACAAGGCAACCAAGGCAAGTTCGAACGGACCAAGCCCACCGGGGGTGGCCAGTATAAGCCCTGCGCCAAGTGCCAGAAGATAGGCAGGGATAACCTGGGCTGCACTGATGTCCATCATGTCCGGCATCAAGACCCACAGCGCCACGGCCGCTGCAAACGTGTCGATGCCCGTCAGCATCAGCAGCCGCAAAAGCGCGGGCAAAGACGGCATGGTCAGCGCCCGCCCCGCGAGTGAAACGCGTGGATACAGGAATGCCGCACCCATTGCACCAAGGCCCAAGGCCAGCACGGACAGAGCGGTTGCACGCGCCGCAGGGCTTCCCAACGGACTTGACTCAGAGGGCAGCAGCAAAACCGCAAAGGCCGAAATCAGCGCCCAGCAACACAGGAAAAGCGCTGTCACCACGCTGGTCAGCCGGGTCGCCTGCCAAAGGGACAAGCCCGGTAAAAGCCGCCAACGCACGAGTGATCCGGTGACAAGACCAAAGCCAAGCACCTGAGAAATCGCGATTGCCGACATTCCGGCCCGTTTTGCAGATATTGATGATGAATGGATGCGAAGAATACGGTGAACAACAACGTCATACTGACCGAGGGCTGCAAAACTGATGGTGGTTGCCCCGGCCGCCACGAACCATTGATAGGGCGTGATCCGGCGCAAGGCTGAACTGACAGCATCAAGATCAATCGCTGCAATCCGATCACGCAGCAAGAAAAGAAACAAAACCGCCGCCAGCAACGGCACCAATTGCCGGATCGCTGTACGCAGCATCTGCGGGCCAGCACCCGCCGACGTGAGTGGTATCGCCCGTGAAGCGATGTTTTGTCTGAAACGCATCTGTCCCCTCCGACCCGCCGGAACGGCAAGGATGGAGGGGGCGGAGTTCACAAGGGCTTAATGTACTCTCGTGATTTCGATCAGATTGAAGCTATCGAGGTGCAAACGCCTGATCTGGAATTCAGGCTTCATCCATAAGCTGGCGCTTGGCCTCAATCATCTGGGCGGCCATCTGGGTGCGGATCGTGGCCTCATCGGCCTTGTCGCCAAGATCACCGGCCAGCTTGCGATAGACATCCTCATCACCGGCTTCTTCAAAATCGGCGGCGATCACCTCTTTGGCATAGGCCGCTGCATCATCACCGGATTTGCCCAGCAACGCAGCGGCCCAAAGGCCCAAAAGCTTGTTGCGCCGTGCCTCGGCGCGAAACTGAAGCTCTGCATCATGTGCGAATTTGGATTCAAAAGCGTTTTCGCGATCATCGAATGTGGTCATATCAGGGGCCCCGCTTGGATCTTAGGTGTTCACTCCCATATGCCCACTGCACCCGATCTTCGCAAGCCCCGAAGGGCCAATGGCTTGCGGCAGGGTGCGGCTTGGCCTATAGCGGCGCATAACTGGGGCAGGGACAGCCCGCGCATCGATCGGAGCTATCATGGCGCGTCGTAAGAAGATCTATGAAGGCAAGGCAAAGATCCTTTATGAAGGCCCGGAGCCGGGCACGTTTGTGCAGTACTTCAAGGATGATGCCACGGCCTTTAACGCTCAGAAACGGGCGACGATCGAGGGCAAAGGGGTTTTGAACAACCGCTTGTCGGAGTATTTCATGACCGGGCTGACCAGCGTCGGCATCCCGAACCACTTTATCCGCCGCATCAACATGCGCGAACAGCTGATCCGGCAGGTTGAGATCATTCCGCTGGAAGTGATCGTGCGAAATTTTGCCGCAGGGTCACTGTCGAAACGGCTTGGCATGGAAGAAGGCACACCACTGCCGCGCCCGATCGTTGAATACAGCTACAAGAACGATGATCTTGGCGATCCGATGGTGTCCGAGGAATATATCCTCGCCTTCGGCTGGGCCACCCAGCAAGACATGGATGACATTGTCAGCATCGCATTGCGGGTCAACGATTTCCTGTCCGGCGTCATGTACGGTGTCGGCATCAAGCTTGTGGATTTCAAGATCGAGATTGGCCGGATCTGGGATGGTGATTTCATGCGGCTTATCGTGGCGGATGAGATCAGCCCAGACAGCTGCCGTCTTTGGGATGTGAAAACCAACCAAAAGCTCGACAAGGACGTGTTTCGCCGCGACCTGGGCGATCTTGCGGATGCCTATACCGAAGTGGCACGCCGTCTTGGCGTCTTGCAAAACCAGACTGTGCCCCTGACCAAACCGACCCTGATCAACTGAAAGGCCCGCCCGCGATGAAAGCCCGTGTCCATGTTATGCTGAAGGATGGCGTTCTTGATCCGCAAGGGGCCGCAGTGCGCCACGCGCTCGGGACGCTCGGATTTGCCGGGGTCGAGGAGGTTCGTCAGGGCAAGGTGATCGAGCTGGATCTGGCCACCACCGACAAGGTGGCTGCCGAAGCAGAGGTCAAGGCGATGTGCGAAAAGCTGCTCGCCAATACCGTGATCGAGAAATACACCGTCGAGATTGCCTAAGGGCAAACAGCTGTGTCCGCTTTGCGGGACTTAGCGGTCATTGTGGACTTCACGAGCAGCTGAACTCCAGTAGCCTATTCAGAACGTCCTCAACATAAGAGTGAATTTCCTCAAAG
>JBARVN010000124.1:0-5171 GCA_049646285.1 Albidovulum sp.
TCTTGCACAGCCCCCGCAACGCCGCCCGGGGCCGTCGCCGACACCGTCGCCGTGTTCTCAACACCGCCATTGTCGATATCGGTCTGCGTAATCGTATAGCTGCCCGTGAACGTGGCCGTATCCGACGCCCCGGGTGCCAGGCTCGCAAGCGTGCCCGCAACCGACGCGATCGAGTCGCTGATCGTCAGGTTCGTCAGCGCCACATTGCCGGTGTTCTGCACCGTGAACGTATAGGCGACCGTGTCGCCCACATCGGTGATCAGCGGATTGGCACCCGCCGCAATCGTCGGCGTGCCCGCGAACTTCGTCAGCTGCACCGACGGGACCGCCACGATCGTCACCTGATAATCTTCGACCTCACCATCTGCCGCCACAGCCGTCGAATTAACAGAGGCTGTCGCCGTTCTGAAACGTGCAAATGTCGTACCCACAACAGCGCCCGCAGGTGCTGATACAGAAATTGTTCCGCCTGACCCATCGGTAATGATCTGCTCGTTCGCATCGTCGAAATCACCGTCACCGTTCCAGTCGATCCAGCCTTGAACCAATCCACCGCCATTAGACGCAACAGAGATGTTAAAGCTTGATCCAGCCGCAATACTGGCCGGAAGGGTCACACCATCTTCGTCGTCACCAAGGCTGTCGCTATCATCGCCCACGCTGGTCGCGCTATCTTGCGGTCCAACCTCAGAATCTGGAGGCAGTGATCCAAGGTAGGGCTGACCCGGAGAGAATTGCAGCCCAATCGGCGAAGCAGGCTCTTCGAAATAGGCATGGGACGCATGCGGATAGCCATCGGCATCGCCGTAGTCACAAGGCAAAAGCACGGCAAATGCAGGAGCTTGTCGCCCACCAGCGTTAATTGTCACGTCTGTCCGTGATGCACCCTTTGACAATAACATTGGGGAATGGCTGGGGCCTTCACTTTTTGTAATCAAAAAGGAAGAAGTGCCGACACCGCTTACGACATAGTTTGAACCGACAGCTTGATCAATTAGGCTCCATGGGCCACCATTGGTGGTCGCACCAAGAAATTCGCCACCCGGCTGCGCAGTTGATTCAGCATCCAGCACAAATATATCGGGGAGAACCGAGACACCACCAACCGTCATCGTCCAATTGACTGTAAAATCTAGATCACCGCCGTTAATACTATAAAGCGCTTCTCCAGTACCGGGGCCATTATATGCCGTGTACATTGATGCCCCAGACCAGGTTTGCATGTCAGTCGGCGCATAAGCAGCTGCCGCTACAGGATCACTGAGGTTACTAAACGTCGCCGTCAGCGTACCCGCATGACATCCTGGCAGCGGGAAGTTTACAACCGCTCCATCCACAATGCCATTTGTTGCTATGGAACTCGTCGCCCAATCGAGCATCGCAATGCTGCCGAAATAGTCGCCATTGCCTGAAGTGGGATAATCCAACGTGCCGTTTGATTGTGCCTGCGCGACTTGCGCGCTGAATGTCATCGAGAGCAAGAAAAGCAATGTCGCAAGCGCAACACTGCGCCGCGCAAATACCTGCACCACAAAAACCGCATGCGCCACAAAAGACCAAACCGAGTAACTCATAAACTGCTCTCCAGATTAGGCAGGATGGTTTTCTTGTGCGACGCTGCGGACTGTGACAGGTGTTCACGCCCCAAGCGGCCCTTGATCAAGGGGCCGCCTGTCAGGTGGGATTGTGGAAATGTCGGGGTCAGGCCCAGAATTCGACGCTGTTTCGGATCAGCAAGAACATCAAGATACCTTGGTAGTTCGTGCTGTGATTGCATCGACCTACATCCTCCGGAAAACTGCACCAAACGTAAACGAGGTGCGGTTTGCCGCGCTACTGGCAACGTCTCGACTACAAAACCTCATTAAAATAAGGTTAATGGCACTAATGGCGACCCTGCGGACCGGTTGTCAAGAAGTTAACGAATCACCGATTCGACCAGAAAGTCGATTGTTGCCATTTTATCACCTGTGGTCGCCGGCATTCATGAGTTGCGTGTCGTGGCGTTTGGCTTGGCACCTTCAGCGCAAGATTCAGGCCATACAGATCAACACTCCGGTCCCGCGCATCGGCGTTGTTTCACACCTCTGATCCATGGCGAGGCCGACATGCATTATGTTCAACCCTTACTGTAAAGCGTTTGGCAAAAAGAGCGCGATGCTTGGAAAGGCAATCAAGAGAAACGCCATCGCCAGCATTGTCAGGCAATACGGCAGCGCGCCCAGCACCACCTCGTTCAGGCTTCCTGATTTGCGCGCCCCTTGCACCACATAGAGGTTCAGCCGGGACTGTTGCATTATTTCTACTGGTGCACGGCAGCGCAGCAAGGCGCCAGGGTCACGTAGCATTTCCGAACAGCCCGCGGATGAATTCGATCTCGCCTTTGACGCCTGGTGTCAGAGGTGGTCCTAGATTTTAGACCAGTTTGCAGCCTTGTTAAGATGGATCAGGGTTTCATTTAGGCTGCTAATCTCATTGGTACTGTTTTGCTGTCATAGGCCTCATCGGGGGTCAATCTGCCGTGCGTCGAATGGGGGCGCTCAGAGTTGTAGTAGGTCAGCCATTTGCCGATCCCAGCGCGCATCTCTGAACCGGTTTCAAAGGCATTCAGATAGACGCATTCATATTTCAGCGACCTCCACAGCCGTTCGATCATGCGATTGTCGCGCCATGCGCCTTTTCCGTCCATGCTGATCTTGATGTCTGCGTCGACCAGCACGTCGATCCAAGCACCGCTGGTAAATTGGCTGCCCTGATCGGTGTTGAAGATTTCTGGCTTGCCGTACTTGGCCAACGCTTCCTTCAAGGCCTCAACGCAGAAGTCAGCGTCCATACTGTTCGATAGCCGCCAGGACAGGACTTTGCGACTGTACCAATCCATGATTGCCACCAGATACAGGAAGCCACGCCGCATTGGGATGTAGGTAATGTCAGCACACCAAACTTGGTTCGGGCGGTCGATCGCGACTTTCCTGAGCAAATACGGCCAGATCTTATGCTGGGGATGTTTCTTGCTCGTGTTGGGCTCCTGATAGATCGGAACCAAACGCATGAGCCGCATTAGGCGGCGCACGCGATGCCGACCGCATTTGTGGTTGTTGCGCTTCATGTAGCGCGCCATCTGGCGGGACCCGTACCATGGCGTTTCGAGGAATTGCTTATCAATGATTTCCATGAACCGAAGGTTCTCAGCGCTTTCGCCCTTCGGTTCATAGTACAAGTGGGATCGGGTCAACGTCAGCAGCTTGCATTGACGGCGGACACTCAGCTTGTGGTCTTTGCTCACCATTTTCTGCCTCGCGTCCCGAGCAGCTGCTGCGAGGCATCGGCCAAAAAATCCCGCTCCACCACCAGCTGTCCGATCTTAGAATGCAGCTTGTCGACGTCAGCAATGCTCACCTGCTCAGGGACGGAACCTCGGCGCGTAAATGCTGTCGACATGTTCTCTATCGCCGCGCGTTTCCATGTGCCGATCTGGGTCGGGTGAACGCCGTACTTCTTCGATAACTCCGCCATCGTCATTTCTTCGCGGATCGCTTCAAGCGCAACCTTGGCCTTGAAATCAGGCGAGTGGTTCTTTCGTTTCGTCATTTTGGATCATCTCTTTCACAAGTTCATCCACCTTAACTACTGGTCCGAAATCCTGCGACCACCTCTAACGAGGCGGGCGTAGTCGCGGCCGGATCGCGGGCGAGGGGCTGCGGTTGATTCCTCTCGTATCGGCGGACGGGCACACGCTGCGCCCCGGCGGACCGGGTCGCGCGGTTCTATGCCGGGGCGGAATAGGCGACAGGCGCCAACCGGGCGGCGGTGCAAAGGAACCTCGACAAGCTGGTCGAACGCGGCATCGCCCGTGAGATCACCGGACAGGGGCGGTTCTGGTTCTGGGCCTCTGGTTTGGCATCAACGGGCTTTTGGTCACCCTGACCCGCACTCTGCTTGTGTCAACAGCTGCTACAACCCGCCATCGCATGCCGCAGCAGAGGTGACCCGATTGGTCCTCACCCTTCTAAGGGCGCGGATTTTTCAAGCGAATGAACCCGCTGGACCAGTTCTGTTAACTGCGGATCATGGACCCCCAGCGCTTCCAGATGTTCGACGGCATTGTAAAGATATTCGCAGTTCGGCCCACGGTCTCCGGCGGCACGCGCAATAAGCCGCGCCTGTTCTTCAAGCGACAGGCCGGTCACAAACTGCGCGTGCTCTGTGTTGGCCACGTAGGTCAGCGCCCTGACGCGGCGATTGTCCGCCAACGTGATCTCAAGGCGCGTTTCCACATAGACGTCATTCACCATTTCCCGCGCGCGCAGGTAGTCCAGAACCGACTCCGTATTCTGGGGCGCGACAGAAAAGGCAACGCCGGTGCAAAAGCGGCCAGAAGACGCGGTCAGCGCCAGACCCAACCCCGGCGTTTCAGAGGTGCCGCGCGCATGGATACTGCGAATGCAAAAGCTGCGGTGAAAGTCCTCCAAGGTTGCCGTGACGCGCTCGTGATACTCAAAGCCGGGATTGAAAATGAGCGACCCATATCCGAACACCCACATCATGAGCCTCTCCTGATTTCCATGCTTGGACGAACGGATGGGTCGTCCAAAACGGCGTCATTCCAAAGCGTTCATGACATCCGCCAGAAGGTCCTCGGTTGACTCCAGTCCAACGCTCATGCGCAGCAGGCCGGCCTTGATTCCGGCGTGTTGCCGCTGTTCTTCGGTCATGCGCTGGTGCGTGGTTGTTGCGGGGTGCGTCGCGATGGATTTTGCGTCGCCCAGATTGTTCGAGATCGAAAAAATGTTGAGCTTGTTCAGAAAGGCAAACGCGGCAGCCTTGTCCTCAAGCACAAGAGAAAACACAGTCCCTCCGGCGCCGTGCTGCCGCAAACAAAGATCGTGCTGCGGATGTGACGGAAGCCCGGGATATATGACGTGGAATCCTTTGTCTTGTAAGGCCTGGCTCAGCGCCAAAGCACTTGCCGTCTGGGTCCGAACACGCAGATCAAGTGTTTCCAAAGACTTCAACATGACCCATGCGTTGAACGCTGACATGCAACCGCCGGTGTGTTTCATATAGGTTTTTACTGGCCCTTCGATCAGGTCGCGTGACCCTAGGATAACGCCACCCATCGCGCGGCCTTGTCCGTCGATGTGCTTGGTTGCGGAATAACACACCAGATC
>JBARVN010000125.1:0-26086 GCA_049646285.1 Albidovulum sp.
TCCAGCCCGTAGCGATGGTAATATTCCCGCTCTGACGGGATGAAACCGCCATCCATGCGTTCCTTCTGCAAACGCAGCATCATCACCACGTCGCAGCCCTTCAGCCCTTCGCGCATATCGTCGTAAAGCTCGCAGCCAAATTCCTCGACCCCTGACGGCATCAGGGTTGGCGGCGCGATCAGGCGGATGCGGTTTTCCATCTTGCCCAGCAAGATCAGGTTCGACCGCGCCACGCGGCTATGGGCGACATCGCCGCAAATGGCCACAGTCAGGCGCTGGATACGACCCTTGGCGCGGCGGATGGTCAGCGCGTCCAATAGCGCTTGCGTCGGGTGTTCGTGCCGTCCGTCGCCCGCATTCAAGACCGCGCAATTGACCTTGGAGGCCAGAAGGTTCACCGCGCCGGAATTCGGATGCCGCACCACCAACAGATCGGGATGCATCGCGTTCAGCGTCAGAGCGGTGTCAATCAGCGTCTCGCCCTTCTTCACCGATGAATGCTGCATCGCCATATTCATCACATCGGCGCCAAGGCGTTTGCCCGCCAGCTCAAACGAGGCTTGCGTGCGGGTCGAGGCTTCGAAAAACATGTTGATCTGGGTCATGCCTTCCAGCGCGTCAGAATGTTTGACGGTGCGCTGGTTCAGCGCGACATATTTCTCGGCCAGATCAAGGATGGTGCGAATCTCTTCGGGTGCCAGATGTTCGATACCCAGAAGATGACGCGCGCGGAAAGTCATGGTCGCTCCGATCCCGTTTCGGGTGCTTATGACAAAAGCGCGCGCTTCGGGCAACGGTGAATGCGGTCCTTGCCCCGAACCGGGTGCGGGCCTAGTTTGGCATCCATGGATTCTTTGGCCACAGATATGGATTTCCACGCCGCCAAAGCGCTTTTGGAATGGCAGATGGAACTGGGCGCGGATGAGCCTATCGGCGAAGAGCCGGTTAACCGCTATGAGGTGCCGGCCGAGGTCCCCAAACCGACCGCAGCGCCCGCGCCCCATATTGTCGAAGTTCAGGCCGTTGATCCGGTTGAAACCGCCGCCGCAATGGCCGCCGGAGCACCCGATCTGGAAACGCTTGCGGAAATCCAATCGGCCTACGATCTTTGCGATCTGAAAAAAGGCGCGCGCAATTTCGTCTTTGCCGATGGCAATCCGGCCGCACGCGTGATGATCATCGGCGAAGCGCCGGGCCGGGAAGAGGATTTGGAAGGCCGCCCCTTCGTCGGCCGTGCCGGACAGCTTCTGGACCGGATGCTGTCGGCCATTGGCCTTTCGCGCACCGCCCATCATGCGGACGAAGCGGCCTACATCACCAATGTCCTGCCGTGGCGCCCACCGTCGAACCGTGACCCGGAGCCGACTGAAATTGCGATGATGCTGCCCTTCCTTGCGCGTCATGTTGAACTGGTGAACCCGGATCTGATCGTGTTGATGGGCAACACCCCCTGTAGTGCCGCCCTTGGAAAACGCGGTATATTGCGCCTTCGCGGCAATTGGGCCGAAGCCTTTGGCAAGCCCGCCATGCCGATGACCCACCCGGCCTATCTGTTGCGTAACCCCGCGGCCAAGCGCGAGGCATGGGCAGATCTTCTGGATATCAAAGCCCGCCTGAAGGATCTGTCATGAGCCGGATTGATGAGACCAAAGACTTTGTGCCGGTCCGCATCGCGGTTCTGACAGTGTCCGACACGCGCAGCCTGACGGAAGACAAGTCTGGCGATACGCTGGTGTCGCGCCTGACCGGTGCAGGCCACACTCTGGCACAGCGCGCAATTGTGCCGGATGAGCGCGATGAGATTGCAGCCGAGCTGCGCAGATGGATCGCGGACCCGACCGTGGACGTTATCCTGACCACCGGCGGCACCGGTCTGACCGGCCGCGATGTGACGGTCGAGGCGCACCGGGATGTGTATGAAAAAGAGATCGAGGCATTTGGTACCGTCTTCACCATCGTCTCCATGCAAAAGATCGGCACATCCGCGGTGCAATCACGCGCCTGTGGCGGTGTGGCGGGCGGCACCTATCTTTTTGCGCTGCCCGGCAGTCCCGGTGCATGCAAGGACGCTTGGGATGAAATTTTGAAGTGGCAGTTCGATTATCGTCACCGTCCGTGCAACTTTGTCGAAATAATGCCGCGATTGGATGAACATCTGCGCCGGAAATGACGTTTTCGCGCGTTAGAGCCATAGAGCTTGGAAGATGCCCGCTCAGGGTTTAGAATTCAGCACGGTGGCGGGGAAAGATTGGTCGGTCATGCATTTTATGATGCGCAGTCTGTTAGGGCTATTCTTCACAGCCGCCACTTTGGCGTTACTTGCCATTGCCGGGTTTACGCTGAAATCTGCGATTGATGCCAGTAACGAAGACAGCTCCAAAGGGCGCCCTGTCAGTGAACGGGTCTTTTCTGCGCGCGTGATCACTTTGCAGCCATCGCAGATCAGACCGGTGCTGACAGCGTTTGGTGAGGTCCAAAGCCGGCGGGAATTGGAGCTGCGTGCAACCTCGTCGGGGCGCATTGTAGACCTGGCACCAGAGTTTGCAAATGGATCCATGGTCACCGAAGGCCAACTTTTGGTTCGCATTGACCCCGCTGACGCGCAATCCGAGCTGGATCTGGCCGCCAACGGCATTCGCGAGGCCGAGGCCGAACAGCGCGATGCGATCCGCGCCCTGTCGCTTGCCCATGATGATCTGGCGGCCGCAGAAGCGCAGGCAGCGCTGAGGTCTGGGGCTGTGAACCGGCAACGTGATATTGCTGGTCGTGGTCTTGGGACCGCCTCTGATCTGGAGACAGCAGAGCTGGCCATGTCAAACGCCACCCAAAGCATCGTGTCGCGCCGTCAAGCGCTTGCACAGGCCGAGGCGCGCGCGGACAGGGCCGAAACTGCGCTGGAACGTCAGCGCTTGACGCTGGCCGAGGCAGAGCGCAGCCTGGCGGAAACCGAGCTATATGCGGGCTTTTCCGGTGTCCTGTCCGGCGTGACCGGCGTGATGGGCGGGCTTGTTTCCACCAATGAAAAGCTTGGGGATCTGATCGACCCGAATGCGCTTGAAGTGTCGTTTCGCATTTCGACCGCGCAGTTTTCCCGGCTGATTGACTCGGCTGGGCGCATGCAATCATTGCCCCTGAGGGCCTCGCTTGATGTGTTCGGGGCTGAACTTGAGGCCGAGGGCACCTTGGCCCGCGTCGATGCTGCCGTGGGCGTGGGCACCAGCGGCCGCTTGATCTTTGCCACACTCGGGCAGGCACCGGGCTTTCGCCCGGGTGATTTTGTCACCGTCAGCATTGCCGAGCCGGAGCTTGAAGGCGTTGCCATCGTGCCTGGGCTGGCCATCGGATCCGACGGTGCGGTTCTGGTTCTGGATGCAGACAATCGGCTTGAGGCGCACAAGGTCGTGCTGTTGCGCAGGCAAGGTGACGACGCGATCATCCGGGTTGGCTCCCTTGCCGGGCGCGAAATTGTGGCCGAACGCACGGCCCTTTTGGGGGCGGGTATTCTTGTACGCCCAGTTCGCGACGACACTGCGGACGCACGCGCCGGGACGGCCAAGTCCCTGGTTGATCTGACACCCGAACGCCGCGCGGCGCTGATTGCCTTTGTTGAGGGCAATGGGGCTATGCCGGATGAGGCCAAGGCCCGTGTTCTGGCCAGCCTACGCGAAGACCGCGTGCCTGTCGAAATCGTCCAGCGTATCGAAGCACGGATGGGGGGCTGAGCATGCGCTCTGCTCACGACCGGTTTGGCGCGATGGGGGGGATCTTGTCCTATTTCACCCGCCATGCAACCGCGGCCAATCTGGTATTGGCAGTTTTGGTATTGGCGGGGTTGGCAACACTACCGCGCATGCGGGCGCAGTATTTTCCTGATGTCATTGTGCAAGAAATCTCGGTCACGGTGCCGTGGCAAGGGGCCGGGGCCGAAGACGTCGACCGTGGCATCATCGAGTTGTTGGAGCCGGGGCTGATCGCCGTCGAGGGGGTATCAGGGATAACTTCGCGTGCCCGCGAAGGCCGCGCCAACATGACGCTGGAGTTTGAGCCGGGCTGGGACATGTCGCGCGCAGTGGATGAGGTTGAAACCGCAGTCGCGGCTATCACAAATCTGCCCGACAATGCCGATCCGCCCGAAGTGCGGCGCAGCGCCTGGCGCGACCGGGTGACAGACATCGTCATCACCGGCCCGATCGCCCCAGAACAGCTGACGCTTCTGGCCGATGAAATGCTTGGGCGTCTATATCAGGCGGGTGTCACCCGCGCCTCGGTTCAAGGCGGCGGCACGCCCGAGATCACCGCCGAAATCCCCATGATCGAGCTGGTGCGCAACGATCTGACCCTGTCAGAGGTGGCGACCCGCATCGGGGCCGAAGTCAACGCCGACCCGGCCGGTGAGGTCAGTGACGGCTCCGCCCGACTGCGAACGGGGCGCGAAAAACGCACGCCCGAAGCGCTTCGCGGTATTGTGTTGCGGTCCGGTGCTGACGGCGGGTCGCTTACGCTGGGCGATATCGCACAGATCCGCGATGCGGGCGCGGAAGAAATGCGCACTTATTTCGTAGGTGACAACCCGGCCAAACTGGTGCGGGTTGACCGGTCCGCGGATGGCGATTCCATTGCCATCCAGCGCTTGGTCGAAGGTGTGGTCGACCAGATGCGCCCCAGCTTGCCCGCAGGTGTGCAGATTGACCTGATCCGCGTACGTTCGGCCGATATTCTCGCACGCCTGAATATCTTGCTCGACAATGGTGCCACCGGCCTTTTGCTGGTTGTCACACTGCTTTTCCTATTCTTGAACGCTCGCACGGCCTTTTGGGTGGCCGCAGGTATTCCGGTGGCGATGCTGGCGGCGATTGCGCTGATGCATGCCTTCGGGCTGACGCTCAATATGATATCGATCTTCGCGCTGATCTTGACGCTTGGGATCGTCGTTGATGACGCAATTGTCGTGGGTGAGCATACGGATTTTCGGGTGCGAAGGTTGGGCGAAGCCCCGTTTACCGCGGCGGAAACCGCCGTGCGAAGAATGTCCGGGCCGGTCTTTTCATCGACCGTAACCACCGTCATCGCGTTTTTGGGTTTGACGGCTGTCGGCGGGCGGTTTGGCGACTTGATCAAAGATATCCCGATCACGGTCAGCATTGTGCTGCTGGCATCTCTTGTTGAGGTGTTCTTGATCTTGCCCAATCACATGGCGCACGCTCTGTCGAGTTCGGGGCGCGGGCATTGGTATGATGCGCCAAGCCGGGTGATGAACCGGGGCCTGTCATGGGTGCGCGATACCCTGTTCCGCCCCATGACCCGCTTTGTCATCCTGGCGCGCTATCCGGTGTTGGCGGGGGCCATTGCGCTTTTGGCGTTTGAGGGTGGGTTGTTCTTGCGCGGTGACGTGCCGTGGCGGTTCTTCAACGCGCCAGAACGCGGTTCAATCAACGGCAATTTCGCGATGCTGGCGGGGGCCAGCCGCGATGATACAAAGGCGATGTTGCTGGATCTGCAACGCACGACCCAAGAGGTTGCCGACAAGTATCAGGCTGAATATGGCGGCGAAGCGCTGTCATATGTTATTGCCGAGCTTGGGGCGAATGGCTGGCCGCCGCTGGCCTCAGCCGGGACAAAAGACGCGGATTTGCTGGGCTCGATCTCGATTGAACTTATTGACCCCGATCTCAGGGTATGGACCGCAAACCAATTTATCGCAGACCTGCAAGAGGCCATTCCGGCCAATCCGTTCTTGGAAGAGGTTTCATTTCGCAGTTGGCGCAATGGACCGGGTGCTGCAGCACTGGATATTGAGTTGACGGGTGCGGATGCGGCCACGCTCAAAGCGGCAGCAGAAGCGGTTAAACTGGCTTTGGCCCGCTTTCCCGAAGTGTCTGCACTGGAAGACAGCCTGCCTTATGACAAGGATGAGCTGATCCTTGAGCTGACAGCACAGGGCCGCGCTTTGGGCTTTACCGTCGAGGCGCTTGGGCGTGATCTTCGCAACCGGCTAAGCGGCATCGAAGCGGCCAGCTTTCCCGATGGCAGCCGCACCGTCACAGTTCAGGTCGAATTGCCGCCCTCAGAGCTGACTGCAGATTTCTTAGAGCGCACGCAGATGCGTACGGCAAGCGGAGGGTATGTGCCGCTTTCCGACATTGTGTCGGTCACCTCCCGCTCAGGGTTTTCCGCCATCAAGCGTGAAAACGGGCAGCGCGTCGTGTCTGTCACAGGTGATCTGTCCGAGGATGACCCGGACCGAGCCACCGCGATCATCACCGCGCTTGATACCCAGATCCTGCCAACGATCGCCCAAGATTACGGCGTCGCCTATACGCTTGCAGGCCTAAGCGAGCAGGAGAACCAATTCCTCAACGACGCGTTGATGGGGCTTATCGCGGCCCTGATCGGGATCTTTGCTGTGCTGGCCTGGATCTTTTCCAGCTGGACCCGTCCGATTGTGGTCATGGCGGCGATTCCGTTGGGGCTTATTGGGGCGATACATGGCCATTGGATGTGGGATCTTCCGATGTCAATGTTCTCGGTCGTCGGGATGATCGGCATGTCCGGTATCATCATCAATGATGCAATTGTGCTGATTTCGACGGTGGATGATTATGCCCGCACGCGCGCGCTTATCCCGGCAATTGTCGATGCAGTGGCCGACAGGTTAAGGCCGGTGATGCTGACCACCGCCACAACAGTTCTGGGGCTTGCACCGCTATTGTATGAAAGCTCGCGTCAGGCGCAATTTCTTAAACCGACCGTGATTACGCTTTGTTACGGGCTGGGATTCGGGATGGTGCTGGTGCTGGTGGCCATTCCTGCGCTTTTGGTCGTGCAGCGGGATCTGACGTGGCAGATGCAGGCGCTGAGACGGGCATTGTGCGCAGGCTCCCCTCTGCGCGGATTGATGATCACCACTGCGGTGCTGATTGCGGGCGCGTTTGGCGTGACCTTGTTGCCAGCACTCGTCGCTGGCACTGGACTTTGGTCCGCCTTCGGCTGGTTCCTTGTGGCCTCTGCGGGATTGATTGTGGTCGCGGGTCTGGTCGGGGCCTGGCGGTTTCGTCGTCACGTCGGTGTCGGGGTTTAGCCCGTGCATCCTTGCAGATCGACAACCCGCCCTGATCCGCCAAAAACGGTGATCCGAACGGAAGACCGGTCAAGTGCGAAGGGCTGGGCATTGGGGGGCACAAGATCGGAAACGGCTGTAAGCTGACCCCCAGACCGTTCGGTATCGGCAGGCGACACCCAAACCGTCTCATCCGCCAGTTCAATCACTGCAAATTCGCGTGGCCCTAACTGCGGCAGCGTTAGTCCGGCGGTCAGGCGCAAGCCGTCGCGGATCGGCTCGGCCGCACAGCGCGCAGCGGTCAGCCCGGCTTGCGCGGCAGATTGCGGTGCGTGAGCCAATGCGGCGCTGATCACAGGGTCCTGCTTTGCGCTGGCATCCGGCTGGGCGGTAAGGGTCAGGCTGATCGGAACGCAAATTTCTTCGCACACGCCAAGCTGAACCTCTGCGGCTACCAAAAACGGCTTTCCAACGGTCACGGGGTGAAGTTCGATGGGCAGGACCAGTTCGTGCTTATACCCGATCGTGCGCAGCCCGTTCAGATCGAACACCTCAGGGATCGGCCAATGAAATGTCACGCCTGCGATGTTTTCAGATCCGCTCCAGTCAAACCGGGGTGGGATGCCTGAGTCTCCGGGCGCGCGCCAATATGTCTTCCAGCCCGGCGCAAGCGTCAGGTGAAGTGCGGTCATTTGGCTGCCGCTTGCGGTCTGCCAGCCGCCGCGCAACGTGGCATGCACAATATCATCCGGCAGGCCTTGCGCGGCAGCACTGCCGAAGCCCACACCATTCAGTCCGGCGGCGATAGCTGCCACTTTCAGGATCGTTCTCATCATGAAGGGTACATTAGGCGGCGGACCGCCGATTGGAAGTCACATCACTGCGCATCACGAAGAGTTTTGTCGTGTGGCACCCTTGTATCCGTCGCCTTGTAGGGTGATCCTTGGTCAAGGAGGCCAGAAATGGACCTGAGTGGCAAGTTATTGATTGCAATGCCGGGCATGGCAGATCCGCGCTTTGAACACAGCGTGGTATTTCTCTGCGCGCATTCTGCGGACGGGGCGATGGGGTTGATTGTGAACAAACCGGCGCGTGACCTGTCCTTTGACGAATTGCAAAGCCAGCTTGGCATCGCGCGTAGCGAAAAGGCGCAGCAAATCCGTGTCCATTTTGGCGGACCGGTCGAACACTCCCGCGGTTTCGTTCTGCATTCTGCCGATTATGGCGGAGAAGGTGCGACGCTGAAGGTCGATGACAGTTTTGGGATGACCGGAACCGTAGACATCTTGCAAGCCATAGCAGATGGTGAGGGGCCTGCGGTTTCGATCCTTGCGCTTGGGTATGCCGGCTGGGGCCCCGGACAGCTGGAAAACGAGATTTTGGCCAATGGCTGGCTCACGTCGGATGCGGACCCGGAGCTGGTTTTCTCATCCGATGATGATCGCAAATGGACCCGCGCTTTGAATTCGTTGGGCGTGGACCCGATTACATTGTCAGCCGCCGCCGGGCGCGCCTGAGGGCTTGCGTGCGCAAGCACATGTCGGGGCGTTTCGGTTTTAGGAATTTTACGATGGACGCGGTGCCGCAGCCCGGCGCAGCCGGTCATTGATCGCGCGGCCAAGGCCGGTGTCCGGGATCGGTGATACGGCGATGCTAGTCGTATTGGCAGCGTCGGCTTCGCGCAGGGCGTGGAACAGGTTTGCCGCCGCTTCAACCAAATCACCGTCGGGGGACAGGTTGACGTCTGCCGCTGCCGCATGCGCCCCGAAACCGATCCAATACTGTCCAGAAACCGGCTGCGTGACATTCAGCTGAACCGGTGCTGAGGGCGCGTAATGTGAGACAAGTTGCCCCGGCGCTGTTGGGGCAGTTTCGCTGCCACCGGTCGCGAGTTTATGGCCCAGGCAGGCCTCCAACACCTCGGCCGGGATGCCGCCCGGGCGCAGTAGCGTGGGCGCGCCCGTCAGGCCAAGGATCGTGGATTCCAGCCCGACCGCGCAGGTGCCGCCATCAACAACAGCATCAATGCGACCGGCAAGCCCGGCCAGCACATGCGCCGCCCGTGTCGGGCTGACCTTGCCCGATGGGTTGGCGGAAGGTGCCGCAATTGGCCCACCAAAGGCGCGCAGAAGGTGCTGGGCCACCGGATGCTCCGGCACGCGTATAGCGACCGACGGCAGATCAGCGGTGACGAGCGGCGACAGACGCGCCGAAGGTCTGAGTGGTACCACCAGCGTCAAAGGGCCGGGCCAAAAGGCCGATGCCACTCTTTCGGCCAGATCGCCAAAGACACCGATTGTGCGCGCCGTGGCCAGATCAGGCAAGTGGACGATGAGCGGATTGAACCGCGGCCGTCCCTTTGCCTCAAAGATCCGCGCCACGGCCAGATCCGACCGTGCGTCACCGCCAAGCCCGTACACCGTTTCCGTCGGAAAGGCGACAAGCCCGCCAGCGCCCAGTATTGTGGCGGCATGGCAGAGGTCTGGATCTGTCGTGTCAAGGATCTCGGTCATCGGTCTTTTCGTATTTGCGTGACGCAGCGTTCTGGTTGTAGGTGCCTGACCATAGGGCAATCATAGCGCCTGACGGAATGCACATACGCGGCCTTTGCCCCCTTGCCAAGGCGCGCCAAAAGGAGAAACCAATGGCCTATCGCGCGCCTTTGAGCGATATTCAGTTCATCCTTGATCAGGTTGTTCCACTGGCCCGGGTTGCCGCAACTGACCGCTTTGCCGAAGCGACCCCGGATCTTGCGGAGGCAGTGCTGAGCGAGGCTGCAAAGCTGTGTGATACGGTAATGGCTCCGGTGCAGCGCGCGGGCGATCTGAATCCGGCACAGCTGGACAATGGTGTTGTGCGCAGTTCGCCTGGCTTTGCAGAGGCGTTTCGCGCCATCGCCGATGGGGGATGGGTCGCGGTGTCGGCCCCGGCGGAATATGGCGGTATGGGCTTGCCGCAGACGCTTAACATGGCGATTGGCGATATGATGTCAGGTGCGTGCCTGTCGTTGCAGTTGAACCCGCTGCTGACCCAAGGGCAGATCGAAGCGCTTGATCATCACGCCAGCGATGAGCTGAAGGGGCTCTATCTGCCCAAGCTGATTTCCGGCGAATGGTCGGGCACGATGAACCTGACCGAACCGCAGGCCGGATCGGACGTAGGGGCGCTGCGCACCAAGGCCGAACCAAAAGACGACGGCACCTATGCGATCACAGGCCAGAAAATCTTTATCAGTTGGGGTGATACTGATTTCACCACCAACACCTGTCATCTGGTGCTGGCGCGGCTGGCGGGTGCGCCGGACGGCACGAAAGGCATAAGCCTTTTTATGGTGCCGAAATTCATCCCCGACGCGGCAGGCAACCCCGGCAAGCGCAATGGCGTCAGCGTCGTCAGCTTAGAGCATAAGTTGGGGCTGCACGGCTCGCCGACCTGCGTCATGGCATTCGAAGGCGCAACCGGCTGGATGGTGGGCGAGCCCAACCGCGGCATGGCTGCGATGTTCACAATGATGAACAACGCGCGGCTTGGCGTGGCCATGCAAGGCATCGGCGTGGCTGAAGCAGCCTGTCAAATGGCCACGGACTATGCCGTTGAGCGCAAGCAATTCGGCCCGATTGCCGATCATCCCGATGTGCGCCGGATGCTGGCCTCGATGCGCGCCGAAATTTTTGCCGCCCGCTCTATTGCACTGTCTTGCGCGGTCGCGACCGATCTGGGAACCGCACTTGGCGAGGCGGAGTGGGCGGCCCGGGCGGCGTTCCTGACCCCGATTGCGAAAGCTTATGGCACAGAGACCGGCATGCAGGTGTCTCAGACCGCGATGCAGGTTATGGGCGGTATGGGATACGTCGAGGAAACTGGCATTGCCCAGTTTTACCGCGATGTCCGCGTCACCGCGATTTATGAAGGCACCAATGGCATTCAGGCAATGGACCTTGTTGGCCGCAAGATGGCCGATGGCGGCGAGGCCGCGTTTCGCCTGCTAGAAGAGGTTGAAGCGGGGGCAGAGGCCGCGCGTGTCACGATCCCTGATCTGGCCGAAGATGTCTGGGCCGCCGCAGAAACCCTGCGCGAAGCCACCGAATGGCTGATCGCCCAACCCATGCAGGACCGGTTTGCAGGTGCTGTGCCCTATCTTGAGGCGTTCGCTCGGGTGCTCGGTGCACACTACCATTTGCGCGCCGCCTCGGTGCCGGGTGCCGACGAGGGGCGCAAGAGATTGGCCCGTGTCTATATCCGCCGTCTCTTGCCACGCTACGCTGCGCTTTTGACGGAGGCGCGATGCGGGGCCGAAGATTTGATGTCACTAAGCCCAGATTTTCTGGCATCGTGATGGATGCCGGTGATCTGGGCGCGCGCATCGACTACCCATATTCGGTGCCGCCGGAACCCGGACAGGCGATTGAACTGGCCGAAGGCGTGCTTTGGCTGCGCCTGCCGCTGCCGATGGCGCTGGATCACGTCAATGTCTATGCGTTTGACGAAGGGGACAGCTGGACTCTGGTCGATACCGGCGTCAACTCCAAACGCAGCCGCTCCTTGATGGAAGACGTGATGGTGGGGCCGCTGGGCGGCAAGCCGGTTTCGCGCGTAGTGGTAACGCATCATCACCCCGATCATATCGGCCTTGCTGGGTGGTTTCAGGCTCAAGGCGCCGAACTGCTGACGACCCGCACCAGCTGGCTGTTTGCGCGGATGCTGACGCTGGATGAACAGCCTCTGCCGGTCGCACAAACCGTGGCCTACTGGCGCGGGGCTGGAATGAATGGCGAGGTTCTTGCAAAGCGGCTGGCGCAGCGGCCCTTTAACTTTGCCGATGTCGTGGCCCCCATGCCGCTGGGTTTTATCCGGCTACAAGACGGACAAAACCTGCGTATGGGTGGGCGCGACTGGATTGTGCGCACCGGGGACGGCCATGCACCTGAACACGCAACCTTGTGGGAGGTCGGCGGTAATCTGGTGGTTGGCGGCGATCAGCTATTGCCCTCAATCTCGGCCAATCTGGGGGTCTATGCCACCGAACCCATGGCTGATCCGGTCGCGGATTGGCTGGAAAGCTGCGCCAAATTTCAACCGTTTGCCCGCGCCGATCAGCTGGTCCTTCCGGGGCACAAACTGCCCTTTACCGGCTTGCCACTGCGCCTGCACCAGATGGTTGAAAACCATGTCGGCGCACTGTCGCGACTTGAAGAGCATCTTGCAGCGGCGCCACGAACGGCGGTTGAGTGTTTTGTGCCCTTGTTCAAAAGATCGGTAGGTGAGGCGGAATATGGCCATGCCCTGGTTGAAGCTGTCGCGCATTTGAACCATCTTCTGCTTGCGGGCCGTGTGGTGCGTAACATGCAGCAAGACGGAGCGTGGTTGTGGCAACTGAAGACATAACAGACCAGATCCAGACCTCGGCCGAGGCGCATGAGGCTTCGGCACTGCCCTGCGCGCGCGTCGTGCATACAAACGCAAATGCGCCGCGCACGGCCGAGATGGAGCCATTGCCAGAAGGCATGTCGGCAGAGACAATTGCGTCAAAAAGCCCGGCGCAATGGGCCTATGAACGGCTGATCCTTTATATCAAGAACTTTGAAACGCAGTTGGACAATCAACACGAGGTGGCGATGGGCTTTGCCGGTGGCGATGCAGGCGTGCTGCGGATCGAAGGGATCGGGTATTTTGATCCCGATATCGTCACGTTTTACGGTCAGGATGAGGCCGGTGCGCGCACCCAGTTGATCCAGCATGTGACCCAGCTCAACGTCATGTTACGGGCATTGCCCAAGGCAGCCGATGTCGAAGAGCCGCGCCGGATCGGATTTGATCTCGCGGCAGATCTTTCGCCAGCATAGGTGTCGATCACTAACCCGGTTGGCCAGAAAGTTATGCGGTTTGTGCAGTTTCGGCACAACGCACCCTTCGGCCCGGTAATCTGACGCGCCGGTTGTTGTCGCGGTCGTCCTGTGCCTGCTCGGATTGCCTCAGGGCATATCGGCACGAAAAACGCCCGCACCAATCGGTACGGGCGGTTCAATCTGAATTGCAGTTGGTTTAGCGGCGGATGCCGAGACGCTTGATCAGGTCTTGGTAACGCGCTTCGTTGTTCTTCTTAAGATAGTCCAGAAGTTTGCGGCGCTGGGCAACCATCATCAACAGACCGCGGCGCGAATGGTTATCCTTCGCGTGGGTCTTGAAGTGTTCGGTCAGCGTGGCAATGCGTGAGCTGAGGATAGCAACCTGCACTTCGGGCGAACCGGTGTCGCCTTCTTTGGTTGCGAATTCCTTCATGACGCGGGCTTTTTCTTCAACTGTGATCGACATCGGGATCTCCTTTCGGAAGTTAAGGGTTATGGCGCAAGCCGGGATGTCGTCCAGCAGGGCCCGTGGAGAAGTGTCCGCCATGTCGGGCGGATGCGCGCGTATAGGAGAAATTATCAGGGAAGGAAAGGAAAAATCCCAAGCTGGTACCCCTAGGGCGGCCAGACCGATCGCCAGTTGTTCAGCCAAGCAGTGCCAAGGCCTCTGCAGATGTGCTTGCAACCAGCCTTATGCTTGTCACGTCCAGCCCGGCATCGCCGCGTACGACGCCGATCAATGACCCATCTATCAAGACATTCAATCCCTCTTCGTGACCCGCCTGCGGTTCCAGTGTCAGCCCCGGATCGGGGTGCACCATCGGGTCGTATACGACAATCAGCGTGTCTTCGGCCGCGTCGAAATCGGCAATCACCGTTGGCTCGCCCTTGTCGGCCAGCCAATCCGCAATCGCGAATGTGTCTGCGCCGGCTCCCCCCTCAGCCCAGTCACCTGCGCCAGCAAGGATGGTGTCGTTTCCATCGCCACCGTTCAGAAAATCTCGCCCATCTGTGTCCGGGTCGCCCGCCTCGGCCAATCGCCCATCCAGCCAATCGTCACCATCGTCGCCCATCAGCGTATCTTGCCCCGCCCCGCCGGTCAGACTGTCGTTGCCCAAAGCGCCTTGCAAGGCGTCATCACCGTCGCCACCCCAAAGGTGGTCATCACCGCCGCCGCCGATCAAAGTGTCTTCGCCAGCCTCGCCCGACAAACTGTCATCACCCTCATGCCCGGCCAGAAAATCATCACCTGCGCCGCCAAAAAGGACATCATCACCACTTTCACCGTGCAACGTATCGTCACCGCTGCCACCCAATAGCGTATCGTCGCCCAGATGCCCGTGCAGATCGTCGCGCCCTTCGCCACCGTCCAGCAGATCGTCGCCCTCATACCCGCCAATCTGGTCATCGCCGCTCTCGCCGCTCAACACATCATCATCGGCACCGCCCGACAGCGTATCGTCCAGCAGCGACCCTGCGGTCGTCAGATCCTCTGTCGGCTTCGCGCCGCTACCGGACAAGCCGTCTTCGCCGTCATTGGCGTCTTCGTCCTCAGGCTTGGAGATCCCAGAAAAATCGACCGCCGCCCCCACCATGAGCAGCCCAAAAAAACTGGCCAGCATCAGCATGTCTGTCACCCGCGTTCCTGTGCACGGCAATCCCTGTGTCCGTTACACCCCGCCGCAAAGGGGACGCGATAAAGATTAAGCCTGTTCAAAGATGCCTGCGTTAGGCAAAATTTTTTGTACTTTATTCCGGGGAAGCTGAGGCCCAGCGGATCGGGCCCACCGAATATGCAACATAAAGCGGGTGCCTGGGATGGCCCGCCTGCGTCAGGCCAAGGTGCCACAACGGCAGACGGGCTGATCGCAGATTGGCCAAGACAGCGGCGCCGCGTGCCAGATGCGCGCCGTGAACGCCCCAGCCGCACAAGATCAACGCGGCCTCAGACGCGTGATGGTGCAACAGGTCGTCATTGTCCGGCCCCACGGGTTGATCGGCGCGCTTAAGGTCTGCGGGATCGGTGGCGCGATAGGCAAATAGATTGGCCACAGCAAAACCACCGTACCCCAGCGCTCTTGCGCGGCGCTCGCACCGCTCAACCGTCGGATCATTGCGCTCTTCGGTGGCCGTTGACGGGTTCAGCAGAATATATAAAACCCGACCGCCGCCACCCCAATCGCGCGACAGAAGATAGCGGTAGGTCCCACATGGCGAATAGATCGCCTGTGACCTGACACCGCCTGCCTCATAGCTCCGGGCAATTGTCAAAACGGTACCGGCGCTGTGAAGGTCGCACCCCGGCCGGTTTCAGGGTGGTTAAAGCGCAGATTTTCCGCATGCAACATCAGGCGCGGAAAGGCACGCGCCGCCCCCTCGGCATAAAGCCGGTCGCCCAGAATCGGATGGCCCAACGCTTGGCAATGTACGCGCAGCTGGTGGCTGCGGCCCGTCAAAGGCATCAGCCGGACGCGGCTGGTGCCATCAGGGTCATGGCCAAGCAGCTTCCAATCGGTTTGCGCAGGCTTTCCCGTCTCATGGTTCACATGCTGAAGCGGGCGGTTTGGCCAATCAACGATCAGCGGCAGATCAACCCGGCCTTCCTTCGGTTCCAAATGCCCCCAAAGCCGGGCACGGTAGATCTTGCGGGTCTTGCGGGCCTCGAACTGCGCCGACAACTCGCGCTGCGCATGGCGGGTCAGGGCAAAGACGATGACACCGGATGTATCACGATCAAGGCGGTGCACCAGCAACGCCTCAGGATAGACGCGCTGCAGCCGGGAAATCAGACAATCGGCCAGATCCTCGCCCTTGCCCGGCACCGACAACAGCCCCGCAGGCTTGTCGATCACGGCAATGGCGTGATCGACATGGATCACGCGCAAAGGATCGTCAGGCGGGGCGTAATTCATATCCGTCATCGCGCGCAGCTGGTAGCACGGGCAAAGCCCAAGCACACCCCCTTAGCGCATCCACTTGGTACAAATATCCTCGCCGAAGGCTTCCTGACCACGCAGGAGCGACCGGGTGAGATCAGACGATCCGGTGCCCGGCTTCGCCCAACCGCCTTGCGATTTCGGCAATATGGGCCGGACCGGTTTCGCAGCAGCCGCCGATGATCGTGGCACCCATGCTCACCCAGAGCATCGCGAATTCGGCGTAGCGTTCCGGGGTCATGTCCGGGCGGTGGCTCAGCGATGCAACGGTCGGGTTTTCCTTCAAGAAGTCCTTGGTGATCTGCTGAAAGCCATTGGCATAGGCCCCAAATGGCAGGTCAAATCCCTGAAACAATTCCATTGCGGCGGCCATCGCCTCAGGGGCTGAGCAATTGGCCAGAACCGCCGCCGCCCCGCCAGATGCCAAAAGCGGTTGCACCCCCGCCAGTGGCTCGCCCGAGCGCAGCTTGGTGCCGTCTTCATCGTCGACTGTTACCGACAGCCACACAGGCCGTCCGCCGCAGCTTGCACCTTCCAACACCGCCTGCGCATGAGCGAGGGAGGCCACGGTTTCCGCGATGAAAAAATCGACCGCAGGGGCCAGAAGCCCGGCAATTTCCGCATATTTCGCCACAGCCTCATCATGGGGCGGCATGGTTTCAGGCCGGTATGAGGCGACAAGAGGCCCAAGAGAACCCGCAATCCGGCCTGAGCCATTGGCTGCACGGGCTGCCGCCGCTTCGGCCAAGGCTTGCGTGAGCAGGCTCGCGAACCGGTCATCAAGGTCGAATTTCACCAGCCGGTCATGGTGGATCGCATATGTATTCGTCGTGGCCACCGTGGCACCGGCTGTGAAGTAGTCGGCATGCACGGCGTGCACCAGCCCCGGATGATCGATCATGACTTGTGTGGCCCAAAGAGGGGTGGGCGCGTCGCCCGACCTCGTAACGAGCTCTTGCCCCATGCCGCCGTCAAGAAGCGTTATTTCCGCCATCTGATCACTCCCAAACCAGTCGGGCGGCAAGGCCCGTGAAAACAAGTGCAGCAATCCGGTTCATCACCGTCTGCTGCCGTAGTGCAGCCGTCCGGAATATCCCTGCCACCGCGCCGTAGCCCATCGTGACCAGCGTCCCGGTCACCGTGAATATTCCGCCCAGATAGACAATCTGCATCCAGAGAGGCCCGTAATTCGGATCGGTGAATTGCGGCAAAAACGCAAGGATAAAAAGGATCACTTTGGGATTAAGCGCATTCGCGGCGAACCCGCGCCAGATCGCACGCCCGGGATGAAGTACCGTATCACCGGCGAGCGTGCCTTGAGCAGGTGCCCGCCAAGTGGAAAAGGCGAGCCACAGAAGATACCCCGCCCCGGCCCAGCGAATGACGTCAAGCGCGGCCGGATGCGCCGCAATCAGCGCCGACAGGCCAAAAGCCGATAAAGCGATATGCAAAACTCCGCCCAGCCCAACACCCAGCCCGGCGGCGATCCCTGTGCGCACACCGCCCCGCAAACCCGACGCTGTTGCAAATAGCACATCCGCCCCGGGGGCGAGGTTCAGCGCCAGCCCAGCCAACACGAAGGTCAAAAGCTCGGCCCCCGGATAGGCCTGAATAAGATCCCACATCGCGGCTCTCCGTCTTGGCCTATCGCTGACGGAATGCGCGAGCTTGGTCAAGCCCTGCGCGCGGGATTGACGTCGGGCGTGAAATTGGAGAGCGTTCGCCAGCGCAAAGGAGACCATGATGGATTTCGAAACGGTTACGCCAGAAGATTTCGGTCGCGCCCTCAAAGGCATCGGGCTGAACATTCTGGTCCGCGACGTAAAGAGGCTGGCGGCATTTTTAGAGCATGTGTTCGACATGAAGGCGCACCGGGTGACCGCCGATTTCGCGATCATGACCTATCACGGCGAGGTGTTTCAGCTGCACAGCGACGGCACCTATGCCAGCCACCCATTGCCCGGCCTTTTGCCCGAAGCGGGCGCGCGCGGCGCCGGGGCCGAGTTCCGGCTTTATGAGACAGATCCAGATGAGGCAGCCGCCCGCGCGGCCACCTATCCCGATGCAACAGTGCTCCAACAGCCGACAGACAAACCGCACGGGCTGCGCGAATGCTATATTTTATGTGAAAACGGCTATGCTTGGGTGCCCAGCCGCCGGATCTGAAATCGGTGTTACCAGCCGCCCTGCTGCGGCAGCCCGTCGTCGATGGCGTAGTAGTCGCCTTTGTCACCGACAAAGATGTGATCACAAAGCTTGCCACCTGTCGGCCCGTTTACCACCCCTGCCTCGACAGAAAATTCATTCTTGGCCGAGCGAAAATAAAGGCTGGATCCGCAGCCCCCGCAAAAGCCGCGTCGCCCGCCACCCGGGGTCTGAAACTCGGCAAGTAGCCCACGCGATACCCATTCCACGTCCGCTTCATTCGCATCGAAAGACGCCGCGTAATAGCCCGAAAGCTTGCGGCACTGCGCGCAATGGCAAGCCGTAATCGGTCCGGCCGGGCCGGGAAGCGTAAAGGCGGTTTCTTGGCAAAGGCATGTGCAGGAAAGCGTTTCAGGTGTGGCGTTGGACTTTGATGGTGAAGATTCGGGCACGTAATAGTCGCCTGCATCTTCCGTGAAGATATGTTTGGCCGTTTTAAGCCCTGATGCGCCATCAATTGACCCGGGCGCAAAGCCCATGCGCCCCTCTCCCACCGGATCCCATAGCAAGCTGGCACCACATTGCCCGCAAAACCCGCGCCGGGCCCTGTCTGACGACACGTACCAGCGCAACGTGTCGTTGCGGATCATCCGGAACTGTTCAAGTGGCACCGATGAGGCCCCCCAATGATGCCCACTGGATTTGCGACATGCGGCGCAATGACAGGCAATGACATCCCGAAACGGTCCAGTCACCTCAAAGGCGACCCCGCCACAAAGGCAACTTCCGTGAAGATGGTTGGCGTCATTCATAGCCCGAAGACTGCCATATCAGCGCAGCGCGTCCGTGGCGAAATCCGTCATAAGCGGCCAAAAACCGACGCGAGGATCCCGGACAGGGCAGCGCTGTCCGTCGCGGTGAAGGCGTCGGGCCTGTCGCTGTCGATATCGAAAACCGCAATCAGCTTTCCCTGCCCATTAAAGACCGGCAGCACGATTTCTGATCGCGTCGACGAGGAACAGGCGATGTGATCTGCAACCGCATCGACATCGGCGACAATCTGCACCTGACCGGTGCGCGCAGCAGCGCCGCAGACACCGCGTGAAAATGGTATAACAAGACAGCCGTGGCCACCCTGATAAGGGCCGATTTTCAGCAACTCGGGGCCAGTTACGCGGTAAAAGCCTGTCCAGTCAAAGCGGTCGTCAGCGTGGTGAACCTCGCACACGATAGTGGCCATCAGTGCCACGGTGTCGGTTTCGCCTTCGGTCAAGCTGGCGATGGTTGCGGCCAGTGTAAGGTAGTCAACTGTCACGTCAGATCCGTTCTATTGCAATGGCCGTGCCTTCACCGCCACCGATACAGATCGCGGCAATCCCGCGTTTCAGATTGCGCCGTTCAAGCGCGCAAAGCAACGTCACGATGATCCGTGCGCCTGAAGCCCCGATCGGATGGCCCAGCGCACAGGCCCCGCCATTGACGTTGACGATGTCGTGGCCAAGCCCGAGTTCATGCATGAACGCCATCGGTACAACCGCAAAAGCTTCGTTCACCTCCCAAAGATCGACGTCAGCGGTCGTCCAGCCGAGGCGGTCGAGCAGTTTGCGTGCAGCAGGAACCGGGGCCGTGGGAAAATCCGCGGGGGCATGTGCATGTGACGCATGCCCAAGAATGCGGGCGCGGATCTTAAGCCCCGCAGCTTCGGCCGCCGCCGAAGAGGCAAGCACAAGCGCCGCCGCCCCGTCAGAGATGGACGACGAATTGGCCGCCGTAACCGTGCCGTCTTTGCGGAAGGCAGGTTTAAGCGTGGGGATCTTCTCAGGCCGGGCATTGCCCGGCTGTTCGTCAGATGCAACCACAGTGTCGCCCTTACGCGACGTGACCGTCACCGGTGTGATTTCTGCCGCAAAGGCACCACTGTCTTGCGCGGCGACAGCACGCGATAGTGATGCCAGCGCATACTCATCTTGCGCCCTGCGCGTAAACTGAAAGGCTGCGGCACAGTCTTCCGCGAATGTTCCCATTAAGCGGCCTTTGTCATAGGCATCTTCCAGCCCATCCAGAAACATATGGTCAATCACCTGACCATGCCCAAGCCGGGCACCGCTGCGCATTTTGGGCAAGAGGTAGGGCGCATTGCTCATGCTTTCCATGCCGCCCGCAACCATGATGCCGGTCGCGCCAAGGGCGATCTGATCATAGGCGACCATCGCGGCCTTCATGCCCGACCCACACATCTTGTTCAGCGTTGTTGCGGGAACGCCATCCCCCAACCCCGCCTTGAAGCCCGCCTGCCTTGCCGGGGCCTGCCCTTGCCCGGCAGGCAAAACGCAGCCCATCAGCACCTCTTCGATCTGATCTGGTTGAGCACCGGCATCGGCGATGGCAGCGCCAATCGCGGCACCTCCCAAAGTGGCCGCATCAAGATCCGAGAAAGCGCCCTGAAAACCACCAATTGCCGTTCGGGCCGCACCCGCGATCACAACCTCGTCCATCAGGTATCCTTTCCAGCACAGCGTTCAGACGACGCATACCGAATAGTAAGGATTGCCGTCTAGCCTTTGCAGACCTTGAAGGAGGGTGGAACCATGAACTTATCATCTGACACTGCCGACGACGCATTGGTCGTGCGCGTAAATGAGGACAGGATTGATGCGGCCGTTGCGATTCAGTTCAAAGATCGGATGAGTGACTTGATTGGCGCCGATGCGGGCCGGGTCATTCTGGACCTGTCGAAGGTGACATTCGTGGACAGTTCCGGGCTGGGGGCGATTGTGGCTGTGATGAAACTTCTCGCTCCTGCACGACAGCTGGAGCTTGCCGCCCTGACCCCGAATGTCAGCAAAGTGTTCCATCTGACGCGGATGGATAGCGTGTTTCCGATCCATCCATGCGCGCCAGAAGGCGCAAAGGGTAGCGGGAATGCTCTCTGACAAGGCAACCTGCACCAAGAAGGGGGACGTAACGCTGCCCGACGCATTTCACGACCGGCAGGACCAATACCATATGGTCTTTTTGGCCGAACCGGCTGCTGTACGCGACGCGTTGCGCAAAGCGGTGGCGCGGTATACGCGCCGGATCAGCGCCGATTGTGCAGGGACGTTAGAGCTGGCTTTGGCCGAAGCACTGAACAATGTCGTTGAACACAGCTACAGCGCGCTTCCACCGGGCCCGATTGATCTGACGCTGATCTTGCGAACTGCAGCGATGGAATGCCGGATCGCAGACACGGGGCACCCGATGCCAGATTTAAGCCTTCCCGAAGGCCGGATGCAAAACGTGGCCCAGCAGGTCGACGAATTGGCTGAAGGCGGATGGGGGTGGGCGCTGATCCGGACATTGACGACGGACCTTTCCTATATGCGGTCGGATGGCTGCAATCGGCTGAGTTTTTGTGTGCCCCTCAGTGACATCTGAGCTGGCCCGGTCAGCGCGTACATTCAGCTGCGGCTGGTGAATTTCACACGTCTTCCACAGCAGTTTTGACACCCAAAGGGCGCGCGGGCTTCTTTGCAGAACCGAGCGGAATCCTGCCCGTAAACGATTCATAAGACACGGGTTTTTGTATTTCAGCCGCCGCAAATTTGCCGCAATAACTCCCAAACTCGGCCCGATTGCACAGTCAGATTGTACCTGTAGCTGCTAAAGGCTTCCCTCGGCGTCACGTTTAACAGCCCCCACCCATAGCGTGACGTCGAGGACTTTTCTTTCCCAAAATTGCAAACTAGCGTGCCCTCAGTTCAGAGGAGCATCAGATGCGCGATTTCCACTTTCCGGGGCGGTCACCGGTTCTTGCGACCAATGGGATATGCGCGACCTCGCACCCCTTGGCGGCCAAATGTGCAATCGACATTTTGCAGGCTGGCGGTAACGCGGTTGATGCCGCCATCGCCGGTGCCGTGCTTTTGGGTATTGCCGAACCGCAAAGCTGCGGCATTGGTGGTGATTGCTTTGTTCTGCTCAAACCCGCAGGGCAAGACCGCATTTTGGCGCTCAATGGCTCTGGCCGCGCACCCGCGGGCTTTTCAGCCGAAGCGCTGCGCGCGGATGGTCAAAGCAGTATCAGCACCGAAAGCGTGCATTCGGTGACCTTGCCCGGCGCCATAGACGCATTTTGCAACCTGTCGGAAACGTGGGGACGCCTTGGGCTGGCTGACAGTCTTGCCCCGGCAATCCACTACGCCGACGAAGGCATCCCTGTCGCCCCGCGCGTGGCGTTTGACTGGGCGAAAGACGGCGGGCGTCTGCAACCCTCAGCGCAGGGGTTCTACCTTAACAACGGGCGTCCGTTCAGTATGGGTGAGGTGTTCCGCGCGCCCGGGCAAGCAGATGTGTTGCGCCGGATTGCGCGTCAGGGTCGGGCGGGATTTTATGAAGGTGAAGTGGCCGAAGATATGGTCAATTCCCTGAATGCGGCCGGTGGACCCCACACGCTGGAGGATTTCGCGGCCACGGCGTGCAGTTGGGGCGATCCGATCCAAACCAGCTACGGTGGACACGCGTTGTTAGAACACGCCCCGAATGGCCAGGGTGCTACGGCGCTGCTATTGCTGAATATTCTGGCGAAGCTCGATTTACGAAACCTCGACCCGTTTGGGGCAGAGCGCGTGCATCTTGAGGCCGAGGCTTCAAAATTGGCCTATGATGCGCGTGACCGCTTTATCGCCGACCCAGACTATACAACGCGGCTGGATCACATGCTGTCAGACGACACGGCTGATCGGCTTGCCGGGCTTATTGATGCGCATCGGGCACTTGAATTCCCTGCGAAAGCCACCGAAGCGATCCACCGTGACACGGTTTATCTGACAGTTGTTGACCGCGATGGCATGGCCGTGTCGATGATATATTCCACCTACTGGAGCTTTGGGTCCGGCATCGCCTCTGACCGGTTCGGAATTCTTTTTCAAAACCGCGGGGCAGGCTTTACCCTTGCCCCGGGCCACCCGAACGAGGCGGGTCCGGGCAAACGGCCGATGCACACGATTATTCCGGCAATGCTGTGCCGTGCGGGAAAACTGATCATGCCATTTGGCGTTATGGGGGGTGCTTATCAACCAACGGGCCACGCAAGGGTGATCACCAACATGCTGGATTACGGCATGGACGTGCAAGAGGCGCTGGATGCACCGCGCGCCTTCGCGGATGAAGGTATTTTGAAGCTTGAGCGAGGCTATGATGAGCGTGCGCGCGCCAAACTTACTGCGAAAGGCCATAACATCGAGACGCCGGTCGGACCGCTGGGGGGGGGGCAATCGATCTTGATTGACCACCAAAGGGGCATTTTGATGGGGGCTTCGGATCCACGTAAAGATGGCTGTGCGTTGGGGTATTGAGGCGTAGCAGCGCAATCTGAACACGTCATTCGCTGCGTGTGCCACTTGGAATAACAGATTTTGACGGGCTGGGCGCAACGCCCCGCATTCCGTGTCAGTTCATCTGGAACTGCAGCGGATAACATCCATCTTCAAAATCACCGAAAAGATCGGGCAGATCTGGATGGCTCACCGGTTCGCCGGAATAATCTGCGACCAGGTTCTGTTCCGAGACATAGGCCACATAGTAACTGTCGTCGTTTTCGGCCAGCAAGTGATAAAAGGGCTGTTCTTTCAACGGGCGGCTGTCTTCAGGAATTGCCGCATACCATTCATCGGTATTCGAGAACATCGCGTCCACATCGAAGACCACGCCGCGAAACGGATGCTTTCGGTGGCGCACCACTTGTCCAAGATGATATTTCGCACGAGTTTTCAGCATAACACTCTCATTCTTCTCTTGATTTATTACCGCTATACTTAACTGGTGTCTATCGCTCAGACCGAATCATACGGAAACAGTCTGTGGTGGCAAAGCCGACAGTCCGGTGGGGAGGCGCCCCCAAAAGGGTCTGGTCGTCGCGGCACCGCATGCACAAAGGTCGCCGATAATATTCCGCATTCGTGATTTCCCTGCCGGGCCAAAACGCGTAAACTGACAAAAAATATAATCGAGCGAGGCCAAATGAGCAGGTTCTTCCGCCTTAGTCTATTGTTGTTGCTTGTGTCGTGTGGTGGCGGCAATACTTCTGCGCCGCGCAATCTTGATAATGCGTGTTCAATTGTCGATCAGCGGCCAAAATATCTGCCCGCGATGATACGGGCCGAGCGCAAATGGGGCGTGCCTGTCCATGTGCAGATGGCCACGATCTATCAAGAAAGCAAGTTCATCAGCAACGCCAAGACCCCGCATCAATATGCCCTCGGGGTCATTCCTCTGGGGCGTCAAAGCTCTGCCTATGGATATTCGCAGGCGCTGGACGGCACGTGGGATGACTATGTCCGCGCCACCCGCAGCTTTGGTGCGCGGCGCAATAAAATCACCGACGCCACCGATTTCATGGGCTGGTATATGGACCAGTCAGAGAAGAAGCTGGGCCTGTCGAAATGGGACGCCACCAGCCAGTATCTTGCCTATCATGAGGGCCAGACAGGATATGCGCGCGGCAGCCATCTGAAAAAGGCCTGGCTGATGCGGGTGGCAGCCGAAGTGGGCGCGCGCGCGCAGATGTATCAGCTGCAGCTGATCGCGTGCGACAAACTCTGACAGATATTTTCGATGTCAGATCAAAGTGTTCGCTGAAGCGCAGGCCGTTCTAGTTATTTTTACGCGATCGCCTTTCAACCTCACTGTTGATGGAAAACAGTGAACTCTGGTAGGTCTGCCCGGTCTTCAGAGCCTGTAACTCAACGCGCGTCTGACCGCCGGTTTCGTCGGTGACGACCCATTGCCGCAAGGCGATGGGATTGGCGGAAAAGCCAAGCTGCAAGGTGCCGAGTTCCGGATATTTGGGGTCCTGGGCAGTGACAACCGTCAGTGCTCCGGCCTCGGAATGGGCCACGACCATCTTGGCGCGGCTGAGATCAACTTTGGACGCGAGGATCAGATTCAGGGGCGTGCGTTTCAGGGGGTATTGTTCGGGGGGTTGGTTGGATTTCCCATCAAAAATAGCCACTTGGCCGCCAGAGGCCAGCACCACGGTGCGGTCGGGGGCGGCGTATTCGAACCGCATGCGGCCGGGGCGGCGGATGAAAAGCGTGCCGGTCGACACGGAGCCATCGGCATTGATCTGGCGAAACCCCGTCTCGGCGGTCTTTAACCCGTTGAGATAGGTCGATATTTCCGACAAAGGCAGCTTTTCAGCCAAGGCCGGAGATACGAGGGCCACCAGCATCAGCGGGGCAAGGATCAGGCGTATGTATTTCATGCCCCCAATCTAATCCTTCGGCCCCGGTTATGCCATAACCTGCAGTGGTTATCGGCAAATTTGCGCAGGCAAAACGTCCCGCCGCCGTCCCGCGCCCGTCCCGCATCCGTCCCGACAGGGCGCGCGCCGGGTTCACGCGGCGCTGCGCAGCTTCATGCTGGCGCGGCGGCGGGCGTTGTCGCGGGGCCAGAGGCGGTAGCCTATGCCCGCACCCCGACAGAAGAGCTTCAAAGCCTGCGCCGTGAGATCGTTGATCATCAAGAGATCCTGATGCAAGCCCGTGAAGCCCGCGAAAAAGCCGCCGTGGAGTTAGAAACGCTGCGGCACCGGATCAGCGGATTGCGGCGGCTGAGGGATGCGCGGAAGGGGGAGGAGTAGGGCTTTCGCCGACGCATATTTTAGGCCCGTTGGTTCGCTGCTTTGCGGACGAAGCCGCCGCCCGATTTATTAGGTTCGCTCACGCAGAAACCATTCGCGCTTGCGATATTCCTTTAGCCGAAATACGGCTCACTTCATCAAAGCGGTCGTTCAGGTGCTTGCTTGTGTAAAGTCGAGCGCATTTATTTCGATTGTTTTTCTAAGAGAGGGCTCAGCGCTTTCCGCAGGCCATGACCGGTACTGGTTATCGTGCAAAGAGATTGAGCCGCATGTGGCGGTTCACATCTTTGTACAAAAGATAACGGAAAGGACCGGGGCCGCCGGCGTAGCAGGCTTGGGGGCAGAAGGCTCTTAGCCACATGTAATCGCCTGCCTCAACCTCGACCCAATCCTTGTTCAGGTGATAAACGGCCTTGCCCTCAAGAACATAGAGGCCATGTTCCATAACGTGGGTTTCGGCGAAGGGGATGACGGCACCGGG
>JBARVN010000126.1:0-9699 GCA_049646285.1 Albidovulum sp.
TCATAGCCCGTTTCTTGCCAGAGGTTTCTAACCTGAGAAAATCGCACCAAAGGACTGGAACATGGACGGCCAGCCAGAGATTGTCACAAAAGCGATCCTCTTCCTTGAGGAAGGTTGGCAGATCGCGCTTGACTGGGCTGTAAGCCCCGCCGCCTGGTCGCAATTTGCACTGCTGATTGTGTCCTGGGGCATTGCGGTGTTTGCGTCAAAGAAGCTTGGTATGAGGATCGCGACTTTCGTGGCGCCACCAACCGGCGCGCGCGGCCCGTTCGCAGTGCTTCGCAGGTTTGTTTTGCGATTTTTGCCGCTGCTGCTTCCATTGCTGGCTTATGGCTTCACCGCAATCGGTGAAAGCGTTACGCGGTCACTCTTCGGATCCGGCGCGGTTATTGCGTTTGGCAAACGCGTATTCTTGTTCCTTGCCGCCCGGGTGTTGGTGCAGCGTGTGATTGTCGATCCCTTTTTGCGCCTGTTAGGACGCTACGTGCTGATCCCCGTGGCCGCACTTTATGCGCTGGGTATGACGGATGTCGCAGGCGCCTGGCTGGAAAGCCTGACAGTACAGCTGGGCAATATTTCCTTTTCCATGGCCGCCCTGATCCGGGGCGCAATTGCCGGCAGCCTGTTGTTCTGGCTGGGCGCTTGGTCGAACCGGCAAAGTGCTGGCTATATCAAAGCGCAAGAAGACTTGCGCCCCGCCACGCGTGAGCTTGCATCAAAGGCAGCAGAAGTTGCCATCTTCGGCGTCGCATTCTTGTTATTGCTGAACGTCATGGGGATCGACCTGACCACCGTCGCGGTTCTGGGCGGCGCGTTGGGTGTGGGTATCGGGCTGGGCCTGCAACAGATCGCTGCGAATTTTATCTCCGGGATAATATTGCTGATCGAAGGGCAAACCACAGTCGGCGACTATGTCGAGCTGGATGGCGGCGAGGCTGGCACAATCGTCAAGATGACGGCGCGGGCCTGCATTCTAGAGACATTCGATGGCCGCTGGATCGTGGTGCCGAATGAACACTTCATCACCACACGGGTGGTCAACTATTCCGATCAAGGCAGTGCCAACCGCTATGAGGTTGCGTTCTCGGTCAGCTACGACACCGACATCAACACGGTGCCCGCCATCATTAATAACGCTGTGGCAGCCCTGCCTTTCGTGCTGAACGATCCCGAAGGGCCGGATTGCGAACTGAAGGGTTTTGGCGACAGCGGTATTGATTTTGGTGTCGAATACTGGGTGAACGGCATTGATGACGGGCGCAACAAATACGCGAGCCATGTGCTTTTTGCGGTCTGGAATGCATTGAAACAAGCAGGCATTGAAATCCCCTATCCGCACCGTGTGGTTGAGATCAAAGGCGGTTTTCCTAAGTGACCGATGCACTCGTCATTGGGGCCGGTCCGGCAGGTCTGATGGCCGCCGAGGCGTTGGCCGCGGCCGGACGGCGGGTGATTATCTGCGACGCCAAACCAAGCCCGGCCCGCAAGTTTCTGATGGCCGGAAAATCCGGGCTTAACCTGACCAAAGAAGAAGATCACCAGAGCTTTGTAGCGTCATACGATGCGGGCTGGTTGGCGCCGATGCTTGCAGCTTTTGGCCCCAAAGAGGTGAAGGACTGGGCCCGCGGATTGGGGCAAGACGTCTTTACAGGCACATCTGGAAGAATTTTTCCGGTGGCCATGAAAGCGTCACCGCTGCTCCGGGCCTGGCTAACCCGCCTGAACAGGTCGGGGGTTGAGCTGCGCACCCGCTGGCATTGGACGGGGTTTTCGAACGGCGGCTATACCTTCGACACGGCCGAGGGCCCGCAGGTTCTGCACCCGTCGGTGACCGTTCTGGCGCTCGGCGGGGCCAGTTGGCGGCGGCTTGGCTCGGACGGTGCATGGGCGCCGGTACTGGCCGAAAAAGGCGTGACGGTCGCCCCCTTCAAACCCGCAAACATGGGGTTCAATCTGGAATGGTCCCCCCATATGGCGCGCCATTTCGGCCAGCCAATCAAGGGTGTTGCCTTGATCGCCGGCACGCAGGTTGGGCGCGGTGAATTTGTTCTGGCAGCCCAAGGGATTGAAGGCGGAGGGGTCTATTCCGTTTCGCGTGCTGTGCGCGAAGGTGCACCGCTGGTCTTGGATTTGCTTCCTGACCGCAGCGTTGAAGATATCGTGGCACGAATGGCCAGCGGCCCCGGCAAGATGACCGTAGCAAACTGGTTGCGCAAAATACTGAAGCTGGATGCCGCCAAGATTGCGCTTTTGCAAGAATGGGGGCGTCCGCTGCCCAAGGGTGAGGCACTCGCACATCGGATTAAAGCATTGCCGGTACCGCATCAGGGACCACGACCCCTTGACGAAGCCATCTCGACCGCCGGTGGCGTTGCACAGGGCGCCTTTGAGGACACATTGGAACTGAAGGCCGTTCCGGGTGTCTATGTCTGCGGCGAGATGCTGGATTGGGAAGCGCCGACCGGGGGGTATTTGCTGACAGCCTGCCTGGCAACCGGGTTATGGGCTGGACAGGCCGCCGCGCGCTTTCATCACTGATATCAAATCGGGCGATCGACTGGCGGCTGGCGCATTTCCACGTTGTTCGTCAAGCTATATGCAAAATCACGCCGCCCGCCTGTAGACATGAACGCCCGGCCTTGAATGGTCTTTGTCGATTACAAAGCCACTACGGTCAAAAGACCACCGCACGTCCCGCATTCCTTCTCGACCGTATATATCACGGTGGACCTCAAGGATCACCGTTTCGACGCCGCTCAGATCCGCGTGCTGCAAGAACTCGCGCTCTGCTCCTTCGATATCCATGACGATTACATCATGCGGGAACTCGGCCTTGAGATCTTCGTAGCGGAGCACCGGCACCTGAACCTTTCGCGCCTTTTCAGGATTTTTCACGATGGTCAGGCCAGATCCAAGAAAATTACCGCGCACGAAAAACTCAATCGATTGTGGTGCGTCCGGTTCAGAGATGACCACGCAGTGCCGGACCTGCATTATTTTCGACAAGCCGTTATGGGAATAAAGCGTTTCAATGTGAGGGATCAGATCAGAATTGGCCTCGATCGAAAGGACCTGCTCAACGTTGCAGTTGCGCGCGATTACGGCACCCACAATCCCGGACCCTGCCCCCATTTCAAGGATGCGCGCACCCGGACGGACCACTGCCAAACCTGCCCGAACTTCGCTGCCTTCGTATCGGCCATCAGCCATTGACTGGATCATGCCCGGTCCAAAATGCGGCGCATCCGGCACCTCAATTCCGTGGTAATGTGCGATGATTTTTGGTGATGCTTCGGCCAATGTACGTACCTGCTCGGGATAAAATTTAAGTCACAGAGACTATTGCTGAATCTGTGCGCCATGTCATGCCCTGAATGGAGGTGCAGACTGTGGGATCTTTGCATCTTCAAATTGGTTTCTTTGGCTTACCCCTGACAGTTCCGACGCAGTGGACCATAGTTCACACAAGTGACAATCTAGCTTGTGGTATTGACGGGCAGGCGCCTGGATCCACTGGCTGCGTAGAAGATGCCGAAGCGGGAAAGAGACGTGCGGATGCAAAGCGACCTGATAGATACGCCGCCTGTTGCGAGCTCAGCACAAGATGCGGTTGGCCTTGATGCGTTTCTTCTCAAATCGGAATTGGTCGACGCATACTTTATTCGCAGGTCACCCGTGCTTTTTGTCACGTTCGATAACCTCGCTTCTGTGGGTGAATATGACCCGCCGCAGCCTTGGTTATTGGCGCGAACACAGAAATCAGGGTTTTCAATCCTTGGGCTTATAGCCAGCCGCAAGGACTGGTATCGCAATTCCGACACGCCCCGCCTTCTGATAGCACTTCGCGATGAAGGGTTTTTTGATCAGTTTGAGCGTGTGATCTTCACCGGAACGTCGATGGGGGCCTATGCCGCGCTGACATATTCACGCATCGTTCCAGGATCCACGGTTCTGGCCTTCAGTCCACAGTCCACTCTCAACCGCGACATCGCGCCTTTCGAAGCGCGCTACAGGTACGCTCACCGAAAGTGGGATTGGGACGACGCTGAGTATCTTGACGCCGCCGACGCGGTCGAGGCTGCAACTGAAATCCTGCTGTTCTACGACCCGTTTGTGCCAGAGGATCGCGCCCATGCTGCGCGTTTGCTGGGAGATTCGGTTCGCCACATCAAATGTGGTCACTTTGGTCACCGTCTGATCCGGCAATTGAAATCCTGTGGCGTGCTGGACGGAGTCTTTAACGATGTCGGCCACAACCGGTTCCGCCCCGCTGCATTCCGCAAGGCTTTGCGGACACGGCGCGATGTGAAGACGTGGCGCAAGGAGTTTCTTGCCAACATTGCCGCGCGCGGCCATCCTACATTCGCCTTGCGAATGGCCGACTACTTTCTCTCGACAGATCCAAACGCCCGCTACGCCCGCAAGATGCAAAAGCAGTTGGACGTTGAGATAAAAACACCCGCCGTTGAAGAAATCATTGTACCCGGCGGTGCAGCTGAGCCCACATTTCATGGCGCAATCTTGAAAATCCAAGGCGCAATATTGGTGCCTGAGCGCGAACACGACACGCGACATGCGTCAGGTGTACTGCTCGCCGACCGAACCTATTGTGAGATGTCTCGTGGTTGGATCCGTGCGGGGAAATCGATGCCCGAACCGGTATTGTCTGACGATGAACCCATTGAAAAGCTTGCCGGGCGGCATCTGTTCGCTGGCCACATGCGCGGGCATTTCGGCCATTTCCTGGTTGAATCCACGGCACGGCTGTGGGCATTGGATGCGCTGCCCGGCCAGATCGACAGTGTCCTTTATTTGCCCTATCGCGGTGCCGTTGCGCAGACGCGTCGGGCAATGGCGGGGCTGGAACAGTTTTTCCGGCTTCTCGGTGTTGATGTCCCGGTGCAAACATTCGGCGCAGCGCAGGACGTTGAAGAGCTTTACGTGCCCGAACTTGGTTTTGGATGGCGCGAACGCTATGCCGGGTCGCCGCTGTATCGTCGCTTTATGCGCGAACGACTGGGTCGCGGAATTGCACCCGAAGGATCGGCAGATCTTTATATCAGCCGCGCCCGATTGCCATCGCAGCGCGGTGGCATCTTGGGCGAGACGGTGATTGAGGAAAATCTTGCACGCCAAGGCTACGAAATTTTTCACCCCGAAAAGCACCCACTGGAAGTTCAGATCGCGCGCTATAAGGCCGCGCGGCGGATCGTGGCGCTGGATGGGTCGGCGTTGCATCTTGCCGCGTTTTTCATAAAGACCGGTGGAAGCGTAGCGATTGTTCTCAGGCGTTCCAAAGCCAACGTTGCCGACTATGTTCTGCAGTACCGGTCCTTTTGCGAAATCACGCCCGACGTCATCGACGTGATCCGCCAGGACTGGATTTCGGGCGACGCAAAGCGGGTGGATTTCAGGTCTGTGGGTGATTTGGATTTCGCTGAGTTGTTTTCGCGACTAACGGCGCTCGGCTATGTCGAAAAGAACTTTCAACCTGATCTTCCGGACAAAGCCGAAGTCGAACGCATGTTGAAGGCGTTTTCTGAACGCAGGAGCGAGGACTTTGCTTCAATCCGTCAGGAAGGCTCAGAATAGCTGCTTTAGCTTGCGCGTTCCAAAATCAACGCACCGCTTTTCTCCAGCCCATCAACCTTTGTGAACCCCGACGTGCTGAGCGTGTCTGGATAAGTCTGAACCTTCAATACCGTCTCGGCAATGACGATCCGACGCAGACCCGACGTCAGCGCGCCTACGAGCATCTGAGGCGTCAATCGCGTATCATTGACGAAAATTACCGTCGGATTGAAATCAGCCGTCAGCGCTCTTAGCCCGCTTGCCGCACCCTCATCGTCTGCCGCGAAGATAAGCGGACCGTCCACCACTTTCAGCCTGTCACTTTCGATCCGATGCGCGGCAGCCAATTCGCGCCCCACACGGGCAAGGTCGCTGCGTTCTTCATGTGCCATCACGACCAGTTCGGGGTGGATGCGCGCGGAAAGAATTGGCAAGAAACAGATACCTGCTCCAAGCTCAAGCAAGCGGTCGCCCTTGCCAATCAGGGCTTGGCGGTAGCGGGCGTTGCGCCGGTCAAACTTGCCCGCCAGAACCTCGGCCAATGCGGTGGGGTTAAAGACACGCGGATCCGCCGGTAAAAGCACGTCGTGGTTTGCGACCGTCTCGCATTGGACATCATTTTTTGTGTCTATCGTGCCGTTTACATACGCACCCGTCCCCGGCTCATTCGACCCGTATCCGGCGATTGGTGGATTGCGACGTTCGGACTTGGGCCGTGCTTGCGATTTGTTTTCCACAGCGCTCATCAATGCCGCAATCTTTGCGGGGTCGCGGGCCTTAGGGGGCTTCGCCGCGATTTTTGTGATCGGCACATCAGATGCCTCAATCAGCGATGCCTTAAGTTCGGCGTAGTCCTCGGTCTTTTTGAATACCTCCAGTCGCGCCTCGATCCGTTCGAGCGCCTGATGGTGAAGGCGGTTCAGCACAGGGTCTTTCAACAGGTCCGTCATGATCCGTGCGCGTTCGTCCGAATAGCGCAGGATGCTTATATCCTTCACCTCATTCCGGTCTTGTAGGGACCAGTACTCGGCGTTGTATTTATCTTTCTTCAGGTTGACGTTGCCGCGGAACTTGCGGACCGCATAGGCGTCAATAGACTTGACCGCGTAGTGATTCATTTGCGCCCAATCGTAGCCCAACGTGCGCCGGATTGAGCGCCAGCCTCGGAACTTGAAGTAGTCTTCCATGGGCAAGCCAGACCCGTTGAGCCAATGCACAGTATCGGGAAAATCCGTCTTCAGCACCTTGGCTTTCATCGTGGGTCGGTGAATGCCCAGCTTCCATATCTCGGGGTCAAACCGGAACAACGTTTTGACCCCCCAGCCTTTGTTCCACAAAGGGGGGGCCGCATGCAGATATTGCTCGCTCACCGGTGCCCGCGACCAGTCCTGCACGCCGCCCGAACCGAAGATGCGCCAGGTGATGACAATGCCGTTTGCGTCACCTGCGGAGGAGATCATGGTATCAATCTTGCCATCGCCATGGTTGATGCAAAGGAATTCGTCGGCGTCGAACACCATGACCCAGTCGCTGTCCATCACCACCGGCTCGACTTGCGCATGCTTGATCGCCGAGGGTTGCGGCTTGATGCCTTCGCGGATCACGTTGCGCCGGTGGTGGCCAAGGCCAATCTCCTCCAACCGGATCAGCATATCGTCAGTGCCATCGGTACAATCGTTGGTATAGACGAGAATGTCGGTAAAACCGACCGCCATATGATGGGCGAACCATTCAAGAAGATAGGGCGCTTCGTCCTTCATCATCGACACGGCCGTAACGCGGCCATGTGGGCTTATGTGCTTATTCAGATCGATTTCCGACCCCCGTCGCCTTTCACTCTTCCAGCGCCAGAGCCGGGTCAATGCCAACTTCTTCGCACATCCGATATGCGTAAGAGCCGGGCATCGGCACATGCTTTCGCCACCAAGGTTTGGTGCCGTTGGTGTAAAGATGCACCGAAAGCGTCTGTTCCGTAAAATGCCCTTCAACGCGGCCGTAAGGGTCATAGAAGATGTCGTTCAGCTGAAAAGGCACCGGATATAACCCAGGGCGCGGCAAAGCCTGATCAATGATCCCGGTGACACGCGCGAAATGGGTGAAGGCCTGCGGCCCAAAGGCGGTGCGTTCGGTCGCATAGATCTTTGCCGCGTGGGACATGGTGTCGGGCTGTTTGTCCATCTTCTTGCGCAGCCGCTTGCTCCACCATTCCGGGTAGTCGGGAAGGTTGTCGTAGTAATCCAGAAGCTGGTCCATGACCTCGCATTGCTGCGGCAGGCCAATCACACCACAATTCAACGCGCCATTTAGCCCGTGTTCGCCGAAAATATACGCCATCTCATCGGGAAACGGCTTGTGACAGAACGCATCACAGTCAATCCAGACCGCGCCGGTTTTGACGATCATCTTGTAGCGAAAGACATTTGAAAGGAATGAAGGGCTGGTGTCGCCGACCAGCTTCATATCAAGATCCATAATCTCGGCTGCCGGTCTTACCTCAACCCCGTCGGGTACGTTTTGCACGTCATCTGTGCAGTAAAGCGTGGTCGGATGCCCCGCCTTCACATGCGATTTCAAACACAGCTGATTGAGGTATTGGAGACGCGGCCCGATCCAGAGCGACGCCACCGGTCTGCGGTTCATTTCCGACATAACTCTTGCCTGCTCGTACTGTTTCGATTTCTGTTTTTTCAACGAATACTGCAATTGCTCGGTTCAAGGAACCTCTATCTGAATGGGACTGTTGCGTTAATCGCGCATAGTTGGGCATTTGGCTGGATGTGTTAGTTGCTCATGCAGCGACCTCGAAGAGGCTGGCGATGAATGTGATCTCGCCTTGAACACCTGGTTGTTTTTGATGGATGTGCCCGTGTTTGATGGTGCGGATTGTTTCGATCCCGGTGAGGGTTGCTTTGGCTGATCGCAAGGATCGGAAGCTCTGGCGATAGCCCAGCAGTCGTTTCATGGCTGCATGATCGCTCTCGATCAGATTGTTTCGCCACTTTCGGTCGATATGCCGGATGCTGTCAAAGTGAGGATCGTAGCGATGATTGATCTCGCGAATGACGCGTCGATAGCTGTGTGCCTTGTCCGTCACTATTGTAACAGGCCGGTGCAGCCGGACACGCTCGATGGCCTTGTTGAGAAAGGCCCTTGCAGCTTTTGCATCGCGTCGCGCGGTGAGGCGGAAGTCGACCATCTGGCCGTTGGCATCGATGGCACGCCAGAGATAGCGCCACTTGCCGCCGACGCGGATGTAGGTTTCATCAACATGCCAATCGACGCTGGCCCGGCGTAGGTGCTTCTCCGTTCGTTTGGTAATCTCCGGACCACACTTGATCACCCAGCGATACACGGTTGACCGATCGATGCTGATCCCGCGGTCAGCCAGCAGATCCACGACGTCCTGATAGGAAAGCGGATAGCGCAGATACCACCGCACCGCGCACAAGATGATCGCAGGCGGAAAACGATGGTGCTTGAACGGAGACTTGCGCAAAATGTCCAACCTCAAAACCCTGAAACTGGCCAAACGCGCCGATTAATGCAACAGTCCCGTTCAGCTGTATAGCTTAAAACTCGTTGTTTTTCAAAGACCTTGAGCAGTTATGTTCTGAATGATTGGTGCCCAGGAGATGCATGCTTCCTGAAAACCAAACCTATATATCCCCCACGTTCTCAATTAGTTAGGCGACAGGGCCTTCCCGAGTGTGGACCTATGCGGGGCTACTTTGTGGACCCGCGCCACACAGCCTAATGGAGGCTTGGAGGAGACGTCAAGCGGATAGCTGTCGGGTGAGGCAAGTGCCCTCCAAGCGACCCAATCGAAGAAGAAGTTTTCGTCCAGTTTTCACGCATAGAGCGTGTCCTCGAACGTCTCGGCACCGCAAGGGCAAGCGCACCATAGACCTCCAAGAAGAACACATTTTTCTCAAGTCTGTGTAATGATTCATAAAGATTCCATTGTCTTAGCTCTATCGGCGTGCGAAAATGGAGTGTCTTCTCAGACTATGGAGTTGGATTGATGAACACTGACTATTTGGCTATCGGCGGAACTATTCAAGAAGCCACTCGTCCTCGGAAGTCGGGTGTCATGCGGAACGTTCACTCATTCCATCTACAAATGGAACC
>JBARVN010000127.1:0-7592 GCA_049646285.1 Albidovulum sp.
GTTGCGAAGAGAGGCAGTGGCCGGTCTGCCGTCACGGCGCGGGCGGACCAGAGTGCGTGGCGGCGCGGTAGGTTCAGGGCGGCAAAGGCATCGGCTTCGGCCAGAATCGTCAACACCCGTGGGCCAACCCCGGCGCGGCGCCAGACGTCTTCGGGGGTCTGATAGCCATTGCTGCGTGCGGCAAGGATCCAATCTGCCTCTTCCTCGCTCAGGCCTTTCAATTGGCGCAGGCCAAGCCTTAGGGCGAGCGCATTGCCGGGCCGTTCTTCCATCCGGTTGTCCCACTGACTTGCGTTGATGCAGACGGGCAGAACTTCGACTCCATGTGCGCGGGCATCGCGCACGATCTGGGCGGGGGCATAAAATCCCATCGGCTGCGAATTGAGCAGCGCACAGGCGAAGATGCCCGGGTGGCGGCATTTCAACCAGGCCGACGCATAGACCAGAAGCGCGAAGCTGGCCGCATGGCTTTCGGGAAAGCCATAACTGCCGAAACCTTCGATTTGCGAAAAACAGCGGGAGGCGAAGTCTTCATCATAACCATTCTTTGCCATGCCGTGCATGAAGCGGTCGCGAAATTCCGAGACATTCCCATGTTTTTTAAATGTCGCAAGCGAGCGGCGGAGGCGATCCGCCTCTTCGGGGGTGAAGCCTGCACCTATAATGGCGATCTGCATCGCCTGTTCCTGAAAGAGAGGCACACCAAGTGTTTTGCCTAAAACCTCGCCCAATGCGTCAGAGGGGAAGGAGACGCTTTCCAGCCCGTTTCGTCGCCGGATGAACGGGTGCACCATATCGCCTTGAATAGGGCCAGGCCGGATGATCGCCACCTGGATCACAAGGTCGTAGAATTTGCGTGGCTTCATCCGGGGCAAGAAATTCATCTGCGCCCGGCTTTCGACCTGAAAGACACCGATGGAATCGGCGTCGCATAGCATGTCATAGACCTCACCATCCTCAGGCGGCAGCGTGGCGAGCGTGTAATCCACCTTGTGGTGCTTTGCGACCAGATCAAAGGCCTTGCGGATACAAGAGAGCATACCAAGGCCAAGCACATCGATCTTGAGAATACCAAGCGCGTCGATGTCATCTTTATCCCACGGGATGACAGTCCGGTCCTCCATTGTTGCATTTTCAATAGGGACGAGTTCGTCAAGCCGACCTTCGGTGATGATGAAACCGCCAACATGTTGACTAAGATGGCGGGGGAAGCCTTGAATTTCCGCGATGAGGCTGATTGTTTTGACAAGCCGTTTGTCGGTTGGATCAAGCCCGATCTCGCGCAGTCGCTCGGGCGAGACGGTGCCGCCGCCCCACCCCCAGATCTGGCTCGACATTGCTGAAAGCGTATCATCGGACAGGCCCATGGCGCGACCCACCTCGCGTGCGGCCCGTTTGCCGCGATAGTGTATCACGGTGGCGCACAGCCCGGCACGGTGCCGGCCATATTTTTCGTAGATATGTTGGATCACCTCTTCGCGCCGCTCATGTTCGAAATCGACGTCGATGTCAGGCGGTTCATCGCGCGCCTCGGAAACGAAACGCTCAAAGACCATGGTGCCAATCTCGGGGCTGACGGAGGTGACGCCAAGTGCGTAGCAAACCACCGAGTTGGCAGCTGACCCGCGCCCCTGACACAAGATATTGCGTGATCTTGCATAGGCCACGATATCGCGCACGGTCAGAAAATAGGGCTCATATTTCAGTTTGGAGATAAGCTGAAGTTCATGCTCGGCCATTGCCCGCACCTTTGCCGGGGTGCCGTTCGGATAGCGCCAGCGCAATCCTTCCCAGACCAATCGCGTCAGACGGGCTGTGGGATCTTCGCCTGCTGAGATTTCAGAGGGGTATTCATACCGCAACTGATCCAGTGAAAAGGTCAGGCGGTCCGCAATTTCGCCGCTGCGGTGAACCGCATCTTCATGCCCTGAAAAGATCTTCAGCATCTCTGATTGCGCGCGCATCCTCTGTTCGGCATTGGCAAGGGCTGCGCGGCCGAGATTGTCGACCCGGGTTCTGGTACGCACAGCGCTTAGCACATCGGCCAGTTGCCGGCGCGCTGCGCAATGCATGAGCGGGCGCGCAGATGCCACAGTGGACAGGCCAAGGCCTTGGGCGACGGCTGCTGTTCGATCAAAGCGCGCCCGGTCATGCCCGTCGTAACAGGGGGCCATCAAAACAAAGAGATGGTCCCGCCCAAGGCGGCGCACCAACCGCTTCGCCTGTGACGCCCATCCGCCCGCGCCGCTTTCCGGCGTTTGGGTCTGTGTCGCCGTTTCTTCCGGCGGGTGCAGCAGAAGCTCTATCCCTTCCGCCCAATCAAGCAGATCGCTGAGATCAAGTGCGCATTGCCCTTTGGGGGCGCGCAGCCGTCCGGTGGAGAGTAACCGGCAAAGCTGCCCCCATCCTGCGCGATCACGTGGCAGAGCCGTGGCGGTGAACCCATCGGTCAGCCGGATCAGGGCGGCGGGGATAAGGCGCGGCGCTGATCCGGTTTTGCGGGCAATTTCACGCGCCGCACTATGGGCGCGGACGATTCCGGCGACGGAGTTCAGATCCGCGATGGCAAGTGCTGTTTGCCCAAGGTCGTTTGCATGGATGATCAGCTCTTCGGGGTGGGAGGCCCCGGTGAGAAAAGTGAAATTCGACGTGGCGCTGAGTTCTATGAACATGCGGAGATCCTGACAGGGCTGTCAGTGTATTCATGTTTTGTTCTTTTTGCGAGTCCTGAGAGATGGGCCTTACCTTTGGCGGGGAAATTTTTGCCAAGATGAAAGTCAAAACGGCCGCCCTTGGGCGGCCGTTTGACAGGCTTTGCCTTAGAGCAATTTAGCGCGCGGCGTGGATGGATTCTTCCAGTTTTCCGAGCGCTTCGGTGAACACCGCATCCTGAATGGTGATCGGAGAGAGGAACCGAACCACATTGCCATGCACACCGCAGGTGAGCAACAACAACCCGCGCTTCAGGGCTTCGGCGCGGACTTTGTTGGCGAAATCTGCGCTGGGCTTGCCGCCAAGGTTAAATTCCACGGCATTCATGAAACCCGGCCCGCGAATATCAATGATCTCAGGCACATCATCGCGCATCGAGGCGAGATGCTGTTTCAAACGGCTGCCCAGTTGATTGGCGCGGTCACAAAGCTGTTCTTCCTCGATCACGTCAAGCACGGCATTGGCTGCGGCAATGCCCAGAGGGCTGCCGCCATAGGTGCCGCCAAGCCCACCCGGAGCAGGGGCGTCCATGATCTCGGCGCGGCCTGTCACGGCGGCCAGCGGGAAGCCGCCCGCAAGTGATTTTGCCATCGTGGTCAGATCAGGGGCCACATCGTGGTGATCCATCGCGAACATCTTGCCGGTGCGGGCAAATCCAGTCTGAACCTCATCTGCGATGAGCAAAATGCCGTGTTCATCGCACACAGCCCGGAGCTTTGTCATGAATTCGCGTGGGGCTTCGTAAAAACCGCCCTCGCCCTGCACGGGCTCCACGATAATCGCAGCGACACGCTTTGGGTCGACATCGGCCTTGAAAAGGTAATTCAGTGCCTCGAGCGACTGATCGGAGCTCATCCCATGCAGCGGCACCGGGAAGGGGACGTGGAAGACATCGTTGGGCATTGCGCCAAAGCCAACCTTATAGGGGACCACTTTGCCGGTCAGGGCCATGCCCATGAACGTACGCCCATGAAAACCGCCAGTGAAGGCGACAACGGCCTGACGGCCTGTCGCCGCGCGGGCGATCTTGATGGCGTTTTCCACGGCTTCGGCACCGGTGGTGACGAAGATCGACTTTTTCTCGCCCTTGCCCGGAACCATGTTGTTCAGCCGCTCCGCCAAACGCACATAATTCTCATAAGGTACGACCTGATGGCAGGTATGCGTGAAGCGATCGATTTGTTCCTTGACTGCCGCAACAACCTTGGGATGCCGGTGGCCTGTGTTCAGAACCGCGATGCCCGACGAAAAGTCGATATAGCGGTTGCCTTCGGTATCCCAGATCTCGGCATTTTCAGCCCGGTCGGCATAAATCTGTGTCATCACGCCGACGCCGCGGGACATGGCGGACTGACGGCGGGTTTCGATTTCAGCGTTTTTCATGGTGATGTCCTTGAGAAGATGCCCGTCTTGGATAGACCTTTCGTAATAAATGATCAATATTGCGAATTGATGCCGAATAAATTTGTCACTGCAGCGATCACGCCGCAGGAAAGAGAGACTATGGATTTCGATACCGGATCGCGGCTGAAGGCAGAGCGCGAGAAACGTCGGCTGTCCCAGCGGCAGCTAGCGGCGGTGACGGGTGTGACGGGCAGCATGATTTCGATGATTGAGCAAAACCGCACCAGCCCGTCAATCGCCACGCTGAAAAAGATCCTTGCCGGATTGGACATCTCGCTGGGAGATTTCTTTGCGCGCGATGCGGATACTGGCACCCAATGGTATTTTCGAGGCAATGAGCTGCGCGAAATCACACCCGAAGCCAAGCAGGGTGACGCAGGCAGCGGTGTTGTGTTTCGCCAGATCGGCCGACCGGGGGCAAGTGCGGTGCAAATGCTGCATGAAACCTATGCACCGGGCGCCGACACTGGCCCTGAGCTATACAGCCATGATGCAGAAGAGGCTGGCATTATTATCTCGGGCCAGATCTGCGTGACCGTCGGCGACGAGACGCAGTTGTTGAAGGCCGGTGACGGTTATCTGTTCAACAGCCGTATTGCACACCGGTTCCACAATCCGGGGACGGAGCCTTGTGTGATCGTTTCGGCCTGCACACCACCGACTTTCTGACGATTCGGCGGAATATCGCGGACGCGTAGCCGCGCCATCGGCGGTCGATGGCTGAGAAAAGTTCCGCTTATTTCCTTTGCTGCTCCAAAAGGCGATTCTACTGCCCAAGCTCAACGGAAAGGAGCCTAATATGGACTATGATCAACATATGTATGGTCGGCCCTCCTACGACCCAACCCATGTGCGCGGATCGATACACAGAGAAGGCGGCGGGGTTGGAAGTATCGTGCTGTTGGTGGGGGCAATGGTTGCGGTTCTGGCCCTGGTCATCATGATGTCAGGCGGGCAGAGTACAGCACCAGCGACGCCGACCACACCTGCGGCTGATGCAGCCCGTGCTGCGACCGAATAATCAGTACTAGGCACACTGCAGGGTTAGGCCCGGCCAGAAATCAGCCGGGCCACCCCCGCCAGCGATGAAAATGCCCGGCCTTTGGTCAGCCATGACGTCGCAAAAGCAATAATCCCGAGGGATTCGCACCAGAAAAGATACTTGCGGTCCGATAGGGCTTCGCGGGCAGCTTCCCCGACAAGAAAATAGGGCAAGATCGCAGCCATCACCGCTAAAATGACGGTGCCACACCCAAGATAAATTATCGCCCGACTGGACCAGATCAATCTGCCTGCGTCATCGCGTTCGCCGCGGGGAAATTGCACTAGGCTGAAAAGTGCAAGGCAGGTAAAAAAGACGATAGCAGCACCGTAGTGCAAGATTTCGGGATGCGCCCAAGCGCCGAAGGCCCAGCACGGCAGGGTGTCTGTGCAAATGGGATAGCCGCTTCGATGCACCGGCAGCAGCGCAATCCCCAGGGCTGATACGCCAGCGACACGGGCCAGCCAACGGTCGGAAAGACGCTCGCCCGGGGTCGGGTCATAGCCACGATAGGCCACCAAAAAGACCCCGATCGCAAAAAGCGTTCCGGTTAGCACACCACCCATCGGTGTATAGTAGTAGTCACTGATGGACGCTTCGATGGGGTGGTTCCCGATTTGCGCAAAAGCCAAAAGCGACAAAGGCAAAAACCAGCCAATGTAGCCAAGCGCCTGACGCACGGCATTATAGGAAAGTACAAGATTGGAATCGGGGGTGTGCGGATCGCGATCTGACATTGGTGCCTCCGGTTGCGAAGGGGTCAAAGGCTAACATGTAACACGCGCCGTTGCGTTTTAACCGTTCGGACGGCGCGCCTGTGGTGATGCAAGCTCGGCAATCACAGCATCTGCAGCGGCGGCCGGGTCAGAAGATTGCCAAATAGGGCGGCCGATTACGATATGATCAGCGCCGTCTGCCACCGCGCGCGCCGGTGTGGCCACACGTTTTTGGTCACCAAGATCGCTGCCAGCGGGGCGCACGCCCGGCGTGACGATCAACCTGCCTGCAGCTTCCGGCAAGGAACGGATCAATGCGGCTTCTTGCGGGCTGGCGATCACTCCGTCAGCCCCTGCCTCAAAAGCGCGCGCCGCCCGTTCGGTGACGATTTCGGGGATGTTCCCGGCCCGGATCAGCGCAGCATCCAGATCTGCCCGGTCCAGTGATGTAAGGATTGTGACCGCAAGAATTTTCAGGTCTTTTCCCGAAGCGCCCTCTTTGGCGGCGCGCACAACGGTCGGATCGCCGTGGACCGTCAAAAAATCCAGATCATATTGCGCCAGCCCGCGCACAGCCGCCTCAATCGTGGCGCCGATATCGAACAGCTTCATATCCAAAAATATACGCTTGCCGTGATCTTGCTTCAACTCGTTGGCAAGTGCCAGGCCACCACCCGTTAGCATGCCCAGACCGATCTTGTAAAAGCTGACGCGGTCGCCCAGCACTTCGGCCAGTTTCAATCCGGCAAGGGCGTTCGGAACATCCATGGCAACGATCAGGCGGTCATCTGCTGGAAAGTGGGGCATGGCCTGATCCTTTGCTGCTTTAGCCGCGTTCTTCGGGCGTGGGCGAACGGCTGTCAAGATCCTGGGCTATGTTAATGTCGCCCCAATCGGCAATCGCAATGGGCGCGTCAGGGTTCTCAGCCGGGATCAGCTGCCAGCCTGTGGCACCGAAACTAAGGGCCAACGGGCGCACCGTTTGGGGATAGGGTGATCTTGCCCGTAGCCGAAGAATGCGCCCCAACCGGATTGCCCCGGCAATGGCCGCGATGCGGGGATCGGGTGGCGCCGCATTTTGTATCCGAGGCCGAAACCGCGTGACTGTTTTTGCCATGACCGCGCGGACTTGGTCGGGGAAACTTTCGATCAGTTTGGCGCGGGCATGCAGCGCAGCTCTGGTCATGCCCAGATCTTCGAGTTCCGGCGGCGGGTTTGAAAGCCATAGCGCCAGCGCTTCGGCCTCATCCACGCTAAGACCTGTCAGACGAGTACGGTAGTTGAACCCAAGCTCAATCCCACCGCGATTGCCCCGGTGAACGATAACGGGCAGCCCGGCTTCGGTCATTGCGTCTACATCGCGCAAGATTGTGCGGGGCGTAACTTCAAGTTCGGTTGCGAGCGAGCTTGAGGTCATCCGACCTCGATTTTGCAGCAAGAGCAGTATTTGCAAAAGGCGTGCAGCGCGCATGGCCCTTATATGACAGAAGATGTCATATAAGGGTAGATATGACGGTCTTGCATTAACGGATTGGCACGGGCGGAGGACGAGATGGCAATGATTACCTATGGCAGTGGGTCAGCGGACGATCCGTGGGTGCTGAAAACGCCACCCCTAAGTTCCGAATACCAAGCATGGCGCGTGCCGGATGCGGATGTGCCAACGCTGGTGGTTCAGGTCGGGACAACCCGGCTATCCTACCACTTGCGCGCGATTG
>JBARVN010000128.1:0-6180 GCA_049646285.1 Albidovulum sp.
AGATCCTCATCGGCGGCGAAGACGTCACCCATCTGACCGCAACCTACCGCAAAGTGTCGATGGTGTTTCAATCCTACGCCCTGTTCCCGCATATGACCGTGCGCCAGAACGTGGCTTACGGTCTCACTGTCAAATCAATGCCTAAAGCGGAAGCTGCGCAAAAAGCAGAACATGGGCTAGAGCTGGTCGGTCTTGCTGGATTCGGCGATCGATTGCCAAGCGAACTGTCCGGCGGCCAGCAACAACGCGTCGCAGTGGCACGCGCTATTGTGCTGGAGCCCGAAGTCTTGTTATTGGACGAACCTCTTTCGAACCTCGACGCCAAGCTCCGGCGACATGTTCGGGAAGAAATTCGCCAGATCCAACAACGTCTTGGCCTGACGGCGGTTTACGTCACCCATGACCAAGAAGAGGCGATGGCCGTCTCGGACCGTATCATCGTGATGAAGAACGCTGAAATCGCGCAGGAAGGATCGCCTAGCGATCTTTACGAGGCCCCAAAATCGGCATTCATCGCTGACTTCATCGGGGACGCCAATCTTGCAGATTGTGGCGTCGAAAGCGTGACGGGCGGTGAAGCCACGGTAGTTTTAGACAATGTAAAACACACCGTGCGGGACGGTGGATTGCAGATGGGGCCTGCCAAAATGGTGCTCCGCCCACATAACCTGCATCTTGCCAGTCCCGACCAGCCGGGGATTGCGGGCGAGATCAGCTATGCGGCGTATCTCGGCAAAGAAATCCAATACACGGTGGAAAGTGCGATTGGGTCGCTGTTTGTGATTAGTGGCGTGACGGATAGACCTTTTGCGCAAGGCGACACCGTGTCGGTTCAGTTTGACGCAAATCTCGCGCGTCTTGTGGCTGCGTAGGCTAGGGGCTGGCACGCATCATGGACAGCATTTTGTTTTCGGCTGGAACGCAACGACACGTCGCATCGGAAGAATGGTATTCTGAAATCATTGTGGGCGGTTATGGCGCGATAATTTTCGACTGCGATGGCACCCTCGTCGACAGCAGCGAAGCGCATTTTCAGTCCTTTAAGACAGCTGTGCGCGCGCAGGGATATGACATGAATTGCGATTGGTACTTTGCCCGTACAGGTCTTGATCGGGAAGCAACTTTAAGGGCCTTCTCGGCCGATATAAACGGCAGGTTTGATGTCATGCAGGCGGCGCAAGACAGCATTGCCGCCTTCATTGTGAATGCAAAAGCCGTTTCTCCCATCCCAGAGGTCGTCGATTTGATCAAGGCCTTTGGACCCGCATTCCCAATGGCCGTCGGCACCAATGCTGAAACGTCCGTTGCGCGTGCGTCCCTTCAGGCGGTAGGTCTTATTGATCGTTTTTCATATATCGTCAGCGTGTCAGACGGCCTATCCGCAAAACCCTCACCTGACATATTTGTTGAAGCCACGGCGAGACTTGCCTGCTCTGCCGCGCAAACACTTGTCTTTGAGGACTCAAAGGAAGGTGTTTCGGCAGCATTGGCGGCAGGGTTGGACGTTATCCATCTTGGCGCTCGATCGCGCGATAGTCATGGTGCCTGCCGACAATCCCGTTAGGTCTCTTTCGATTAACCAGATTTTAGTTCGATCACGTTGCAATCAACGGGCTAGGGCGAACTCGCAACACTGATAACAACGGCCGTAGAAGCAATTGTCGGGTAGAAATATGGTTCAGGTCGCAAGCGTAGCTTCAGGACATGTAAGGAACAGAATGGAACGTTCTCAGGTCAACTTGATTATTGAAGAGGCCAACGGGTTTATTCGATCTCATGGATTTACCCTGCCACCTTGGGCCTACTGGTCGCCGGATGAGTTTCGCAAGCGTGCCCCAGAGGCCTCTCGGGTCGTAAATGCGCGTTGTGGCTGGGACATAACAGACTACGGTGAGGGCAGATTTGATCAACTAGGGCTTTCTCTGTTTACTCTGCGCAATGGTTTTCTTGCTGACCTCCGACAAGGTCGAGGAATGTGTTATGCGGAAAAACTACTGATTTCCAAGCGCGACCAACTTTCACCAATGCATACCCATCTCCTCAAAGTTGAGGATATCATCAATCGCGGCGGATCGACACTTGTGATCGAACTGTTTGGCTCTGATCCTTATGGGAAATTCGATTGTAATATTGGTGGAACAGTTGCTTGTGATGGCATCAAACGGGAGTTTGCTGCAGGTGAGAAACTCCGATTGTCCCCGGGTGAAAGTGTGACGCTATTTCCTGGTCATTGGCACGCTTTTTGGGCCGAAGGAGGCGATACATTGATCGGCGAGGTGAGCACCGTCAATGATGATCAGACTGACAACATCTTTCGGGAGCCTCTCGGTCGTTTCGCAGAGATTGAGGAGAACGTTGATCCGAACCATCTTCTTGTGAGCGACTATGCTAAATGGTTAGAGCCATGACATTTTTAGTGAAGCGATGAAATGATGGCCGACCGAGTCGCAGGCGTTTTCGGGTGTGCCGCGGCGCGTCATCGCGCGACCCTCCCGTTATCTTCGCGCTGGGCACGCTGCACCGGCCGCCGAGCATCGATCACCACCAGCAGCCGCTGCGCGTCGTCACGCTCGGCTGGGGTGTCGCCATGGGCGGCCAGGACATTGCAGGCGAGCCGGATCAGGTGGTCAGAATGATGCGCGACATCGGCGATGACGGCGCGGGCCTCGGCCACGCGATCTTGGGGCCAATTGTCATCGCCCGTGACGGAACTGTAGGGGGCTGTGCTGCAAGCGGGGCCAAATGGCATCATGGTCATTTCCGACCTCCTGCCGTCTTGGCCCGCGGCATTTCTTGCGCTGCCAGCCAGTCTTGCACTGCCTTGCGTCGATAGAGCACCTTGCGTCCAGCGCGGACACAGGGCGGCCCGATACGCCGCGCCTCTTCTCGTTCAATCTTAGGCGAGGTGCTGCGCAAGATGTTCAGTCTTTCTGTCATATGGAAAATGCGGACCGACAATCCTGCCACCAGCTTTCGTAAGCGCCCCGAAACCGCCCGCGAGCGTTTCTTGTCATTTGAGGAAATCCAGCGCCTCGCCGACGCGCTCAGCGCAGATCCCGATCAGCGTGCCGCTGGGATCATTCGCCTTCCACCATATTCTACTCGCTTGAATGGCTGCTCTGGTGAAACCTGCCGCACTGCAAAATCCACCCTGCTGCAACTGCGAACAAATGCTGCGTCAGCAACATGCCCAAACATCAATGTCGGGAAAGTCCGGATTTTGGGAAAGCCTGTTCTTTTTGATCAGATGTGCTAGATCGCGCCTTCAAAGACCTGAGGATTGCTATGGCAAAACACCGATGTATCTGGCCTGAGCCAGTGCGGGCAGGCGATCGACACACCCGCTGATCCGAAGACGGCTGTTCAGGAACGGGTGCGTGCAGAGACTGCCTTTGGCCGGAATTTCCCCATACGCGGGCTTGACCTGACATGGATGAAGCGCGTAGGGCCGCGCATCATGACCGATAAGACAGATCCCAAAACCGAGCGGCGCAACTTCTACGGCCGTATCCGCGGCAAGACCATGCGCCGCAGTCAAAAGACCTACCTCTCCGAGGATCTTGAAACCCTGCGTCCCACTGACCTCGACAGAGAGGAAAACCCCGACCGCACCCCGGTCGACCCCAAGGCGATTTTCGGTGATGACCGCCCGATCTGGCTAGAGGTCGGCTTTGGCGGGGGCGAGCATCTGGTGCATATGGCCGCCACCTATCCCGACATTGGTATTATCGGGTGCGAACCTTATATCAACGGCGTGGCAATGCTTTTGGGTAAAATCCGCCGCGCAGAAGTGTCGAACCTTGCCGTCCATCCCGGTGATGCGCGCGATCTGCTGGAAGTGTTCCCAGATGCGTCAATCGCCCGCGCATTTCTCAACTATCCCGACCCATGGCCCAAGCGTCGCCATCACCGCCGCCGCTTTGTGACCCAAGATCACCTTGTGCCGCTGTTTCGGCTGCTGACGCCGGGGGCAGAATTTCGCGTGGCGACAGACATTCCCGACTACGTCCGCCAGACCTTGGAAGAGGCCCCCAAAGCGGGGTTCAAACTGATCTCATCAAGCGCGGTCGCTTGGGATGACTGGATCTCAACCCGCTATGAGCAAAAGGCGCTGCGCGAGGGCCGGACACCGCATTACGTGACGTTCCACCGGCCGTAAGCCTTTTGGCCTTCGGCGGCATTATTTTTGCGGGCGTGAATCGGCAGGCATGGACCCCCCTTGTCGCTTGCGCTATCAGCGAGACGATTTTCAAGGGGAGACGTATATGTCCGGTCATGGTGATCCAGTTCCGATGACGGCCCGCAGGTCGGGGCCGCTGACCGGTACCGCAGACGTCCCCGGCGACAAGTCCATCTCGCACCGCGCCCTTATTCTGGGGGCCATGGCAGTGGGCGAAACACGGGTGACGGGCCTTTTAGAAGGGCAAGATGTTCTGGATACCGGTGCGGCCATGCGCGCATTCGGCGCCGAGCTGATCCGCCATGGCGCCGGCGAATGGTCCGTTCACGGTGTGGGCGTTGGTGGCTTTCGTGAACCTGAAAACGTCATCGATTGTGGGAATTCAGGCACCGGAGTGCGCTTGATCATGGGCGCGATGGCCACGACGCCGATTGCGGCAACCTTCACTGGCGATGCCTCATTGCGCAAGCGTCCGATGGGTCGTGTCACCGACCCGCTGGCGCTGTTCGGCACCCGGGCTTACGGGCGCAATGGCGGCCGATTGCCGATGACGGTGGTCGGGGCCTGTGATCCTGTGGCCGTGCGCTACACGCTCCCGATGCCATCGGCGCAGGTTAAATCGGCTGTGCTTTTGGCAGGGCTCAACACGCCGGGCCAGACCGTGGTGATCGAGGCGGAACCGACCCGTGACCATTCCGAACGGATGCTGCGCGGCTTTGGTGCCGAGGTGTCGGTCGAAGACAGCGCAGAAGGGCGCATCATCACCCTGACCGGCCAGCCGGAACTGCGCCCGCAAACTGTGGCCGTGCCGCGCGATCCATCCTCGGCGGCCTTTCCGGTTGCCGCAGCGCTGATCGTCGAAGGTTCCGACATTCTTGTGCCCGGTGTCAGCCAGAACCCGACCCGCAATGGCCTCTATCTGACGCTGGTCGAAATGGGTGCCGATATCAGTTTTGAAAACCCGCGCGAAGAGGGCGGCGAACCGGTGGCAGACCTGCGTGTGCGCGCCTCTGCGCTAAAGGGCATCGAGGTGCCCGAAGCGCGCGCCGCCAGCATGATCGACGAATATCCGATCCTGTCCGTTGTGGCCGCCTTTGCCGAAGGCCGGACCGTGATGCGCGGCGTCAAGGAGCTGCGCGTCAAGGAAAGTGACCGGATCGATGCGATGGCGCGCGGCCTTGAGGCCTGCGGCGTTCGTGTTGAGGAAGAAGAAGATGTGCTGATCGTGCACGGCATGGGGCCGGGCGGCGTGCCGGGCGGCGGCACCTGCGCCACCCATATCGACCACCGCATCGCCATGTCCTTCATGGTAATGGGTCTGGCGTCGAAAAAGCCCGTCAATATCGATGATGGCAGCCCGATTGCCACCTCTTTCCCGGTGTTTGAACACTTGATGGCGGGGCTTGGCGCACAGATCAGCCGCGCGAACCGCTAGGCCGACGGGTACGCGCCACAGCCATCTCCCCTTATGGTTGCTGTAGGGTAAGGTTTCCCCGACTTGCCGGTCCGGCTTCGGGCGGGCACCATACTCCCTATTATATAAAGCCGATTTCCGCGGATTTTTCACCGCAAAACCCTCAGGTTTTCAATGGATACCCTGTCTCGCAATTCGATCTATCTGATCCCCTTGACCGCAATGGCCTATGCCGTCGCAACGCTTGGGATCAAAATGTATTCCGATATGATCTCGCCCGCGGCAATCGCCCTGATTGTCGGTGGTTTCGCAATCGCAACATTGGCCGAGGCGCATTTACTGCGCACGCTACACCTTGGCACCCTTTATATGGTGATCATGGTCACCGAAACGGTGCTGGTTTTGTGCCTTGCCGCGATGATCGGCGAAGGGTTGTCCTTCAAACAGCTGATCGGGGCAGGATTTGTGTTGGGCGGCATGGTGTTGGTCAACCCGTAGTCGCGCGCACCGTCACCGGCGGTTTGACCTGATCCAAGCGCTGGGCTAAGCCGCTGGAAACGAAAGGGCGGCGCGATGATCTTCACCG
>JBARVN010000129.1:0-2174 GCA_049646285.1 Albidovulum sp.
ACGAAAACGCCCTTGGTCGCCAAGGAAATACCGATGTTCTGATGGATAATCGACATTGTCCGGCGCGAATGACCGATCAGCCAAGGCACCTTACCGAGGTCGTCGGTCATCAGGGCAATATCCGCCGTCTCGATTGCCGCGTCCGAACCAACAGCACCCATCGCGATGGCGTAATGCGCGCGCGCCATGGCGGGGGCGTCGTTCACCCCGTCGCCGATCATGGCCACCATGTCATGCGTTTCGACCAGTTCTTCGATGGCAGTCACCTTGTCTTCGGGCAGAAGCTCGGCACGGACCTCGTCGATGCCGACCTCGGCTGCAACGGCGCGCGCTGTCCGCTCGTTGTCGCCCGTCAACATGACGATGGTCTTCACGCCCTGCGCGTGGAGCTGTGCCACGATGCCCTTGGCGTCGGGGCGGATACGGTCGCGCAATTCCAGGATGCCGGTCACGCCGGTGTCGTCGCCCACGGCAACAAGGGTGCTGCCAGCCCCTTCGATGCGGTCGCGCAAATCCTTCGGAATGGCGTCGCCGAAACCCTTCTCCTCGGCAAACCGGTCGGACCCTAGCCAGATCGACCGGCCGTCTGTGCGTCCTTCAAGTCCTCTACCGGGAACGGTTCGGGTGTCTTCCGCGGCGGACACATTGATGCCGTCGGCTTCTGCCCGCGCGAGAATGGCACGCGCCAAGGGATGCGAGGAACGTGCCTCCAGCCCAGCGGCGAGGGTCATCAGATCTTGCGCCGATGCTTTGCCCAGCGGATGCACCGCCGCCACCTCGGGCTCGCCCATGGTGATCGTGCCGGTCTTGTCCATGGCCAATGCAGTGGTCTTGCCCGGTGCCTCAACATATGCACCGCCCTTGATCAGCACCCCCGCCCGCGCAGAGGCGGTGAGTGCAGCGACGATGGAGACCGGTGTCGAGATGACCAGAGCACACGGGCAGGCGATCACCAGCAGCACGAGTGCATTGTAGAACCAATAATCCCAGGCCCCACCGAAAATGAGCGGCGGCAGCAGGGCAATTGCAATGGCGAGAGCCATGACGATAGGCGTATAGATGCGGGCGAATTTCGCCACCCACTGCTCCACCGGCGCGCGGCGGGCATGGGCGTCGCCGACCATGCGGATAATCTTGGCCAACACGGTGTCCGAGGCGGCCTTCGTGGCGCGCACCGTCAGTGTGCCTTCGCCGTTGATCGTACCGGCATAGACATCGTCGCCCCGTTCCTTTGGGACCAGCGCACTCTCTCCGGTGATTGGCGCCTGATCGACGGCCCCTGCCCCATCGACAACCTCACCATCCAATGGGATGCGGTCTCCGCCGCGCACGACGAAACGTGCGTTGATAGCAACCGCGGAAGCCGGTACGTCCGCTTCCGAACCGTCATCATAAAGAATTCTTGCCGTCGGCGGCGCCAGGTCCAGCAGAGCTGAAACCGCATTCCTCGCACGCCCGACGCTCCAGCTTTCGAGGAAAAGCGAGAGCGAGAAGAAGAACGCAACCGTCGCCGCCTCGAAAAATTCGCCGAGGCCAATTGCACCCGCGACTGCGACGACCATGAGCAGGTTCATGTCGGGCGACAGCCGCCGTGCGGACGACCATGCCTTGGGCGCCACGAGCCAAACACCGAACAGGATCGCAACCGCGAATAACCCTGCCTCGACCAGTGGCATCGGCGCTTCGCCGTGCCCTGCGAAGAGGCCGAGTGCCCCCCCCATGCCGGTCTCGATGATGTGCCACAGAAATCCCGCGGCCCAGAAGCCGCCACTGAGCGCCGTAAACAGCCGCTGGCGTGCAAGATGGGCCGCCTGGTCGACCGACGCGTTTTCGGCATCCCAGGGCTTGGCGGTCATGCCGGTGCTTGCGACCAGTTCTGCAATTTCGCCGTCCGATACACTCTTGGCGCTGTCGAGAATAGTCATCCGTCCATTGATCACGTCGAACGCAAGATGTTCGGCCCCGCCGATCTTCGGGCCGACCACCTTGTTCAGGATTGCTACCTCCTCGGCGCAATCGAGGCCGGACACCTGAAAACTGCGCCCGCCCGCTGGCGCGGGGGTCGCCGGAACGGTGTCGCCGCACGCTCCGGCGCTCCCGCAGCAGCTGCCGCCGCTTGTCTGGGCATCTTCGGCGTGATCGTGGTCGTGACGATGGGTGTCGGACGGCATGAA